>NZ_JBVJLO010000017.1:0-15170 GCF_055584685.1 Streptomyces sp. NPDC102258 | reverse complement strand
CGAACCTAGAATAAGGGAACCAGAAACCCTCGTGTTGCCAATTACACTATAGCCCACCGAACTTCAACCCCCTGGGGGGCTTTCGTTTGGTTAGCGCCTCCGCGTCCGGCCTCTCGGCCCGCTCCGGCGGCGCAGAAAGAACATTACCGGATGCCTGACCGTGCTCCAAAACGGGTATCTGCGGCCAGCAGCTCCGGCAGACGGTCGAGTCCGGCGATCCGGTGCACGCCCGCCGGGCCCGGGCCGCGGCCGCCGTCGCGGTCGAGCCAGACCGCCACCAGCCCGGCGTCGCGGGCGCCCCGCGCGTCGATCTCCGGCTGGTCCCCCACGTACGCGACCTGGCCGGGCGGCAGTCCGAGGGCCTCGCAGGCGGCGAGGAAGGCGGCGGCGTCCGGCTTGCTGACGCCCAGCTCGGCGGCGCAGACCAGTACGTCGAAACGGTCGCGCAGCCCGAGGTGGCGGAGCTTGGGGTCCTGGTTGACGGCGGAGGAGTTGGAGAGCACGCCGTGCCGGTAGCGGTGGGCCAGGGCGTCCAGGACGGGCACCACGTCCGGGAAGAGCGCCCAGGCGGCCTTGTAGTGCGCGACGTAGCGTTCGAACCAGGCGTCGGCCCGCTCGGCGGTCAGCGCAGGGGAGTCCAGGAAGTCCCGCACCCGGTCCTGGCGCTGGCCCGCGAAGGTGACCTCGCCGGCGGCGAAGCGGGCCCAGTGCAGCTCGGTGAAACGGCGCCACAGGGCGAGCGCCTCGGCCGGGGACCCGTACCGTCCGCCCAGGCCCTCCTCGACGAGGTGCCGGGAGAGCCCCGCCGCGTCCGCACCCGTGTAGTCGAACAGGGTGTCGTCGATGTCCCACAGCACGGCGCGGATCGGCATACCGGCGAGCGTACGCCCCCGGGCGCCGCCCCGGGCGGCCTTTCCACGGCTTGCCGCACAACGGCGCAGGGGGCGGCGGCCGGGTCGGCCGCCGCCCCCTGCACGGGGTGCGGATCAGGCGGCGAGCTTCGCCAGCGCCGCGTCGATGCGAGCCAGCGAGCGCTCCTTGCCCAGGATCTCCAGGGACTCGAAGAGCGGCAGGCCGACCGTGCGGCCGGTGACGGCCACGCGGACCGGGGCCTGCGCCTTGCCGAGCTTGAGGCCGTGGGCCTCGCCGGCGGTCAGGACGGCCTGCTTGAGGGACTCCGGGTCCGTCCAGTCGGCGCCGGCCAGGTTCTCGCGGGCGGTGGTCAGCAGGGCCGCGGGCTCGCCCTTCATGGCCTTGTCCCAGGACGCCTGGTCCTCGACCGGCTCCTTGCGGAAGAGGAAGTCCACGTTCGCCGTGATGTCGGAGAGGACCGTGACCCGGGTCTGGGCGTACGGCGCGATGCGCTCCCAGGCCTCGGGGTCGAAGTCCTCCGGCTCCCAGTTGGCGTACGGGGCGGTGAGCCAGGGGGCGCAGGCGTCCGCGAAGGCCTTGGGGTCCAGGCGGCGGATGTGGTCGGCGTTGATCGCCTCGGCCTTCTTGAGGTCGAAGCGGGCCGGGTTGGCGTTGACGTCCGGGAGGTCGAACTTCGCCACCATCTCCTCGATGGAGAAGACGTCCTGGTCCTTGGAGAAGGACCAGCCCAGCAGCGAGAGGTAGTTCAGCAGGCCCTCGGGCAGGAAGCCGCGCTCGCGGTAGAGGTTGAGCGAGGACTCCGGGTCGCGCTTGGAGAGCTTCTTGTTGCCCTCGCCCATGACGTACGGCAGGTGGCCGAACTCGGGGACGCCCTTGGCGACGCCGAGCTCGATGAGCGCCCGGTAGAGGGCGATCTGGCGCGGGGTGGAGGACAGCAGGTCCTCGCCGCGCAGGACGTGGGTGATCTCCATCAGCGCGTCGTCGACCGGGTTGACGAGCGTGTACAGCGGGGCGCCGTTGGCCCGCAGGATGCCGAAGTCGGAGACGTTCTCCGGGGTGACGGAGATCTCGCCGCGGACCAGGTCCGTGAAGGTGATGGTCTCGTCGGGCATCCGGAAGCGGACGATCGAGGGGCGGTGCTCGCCCTGGTACGCCTCCAGCTGGACCCGGGTCAGCTCGCGGCAGTGGCCGTCGTAGCCGGAGGGCTTGCCGGCCGCGCGGGCGGCCGCGCGGCGGGCGTCCAGTTCCTCGGTGGTGCAGTAGCAGTCGTACGCGTAGCCGCCGTCGCGCAGGCGCTGGGCGACGTCCGCGTAGATGTCCATGCGCTGGGACTGGCGGTAGGGGGCGTGCGGGCCGCCCACCTCGGGGCCCTCGTCCCAGGTGAAGCCGAGCCAGCGCAGCGAGTCGAGCAGCTGGGTGTAGGACTCCTCGGAGTCGCGCGCCGCGTCGGTGTCCTCGATGCGGAAGACGAACGTGCCGCCGTGGTGGCGGGCGTACGCCCAGTTGAAGAGGGCGGTGCGGACCAGGCCCACGTGGGGGTTGCCGGTCGGGGAGGGACAGAAACGTACGCGGACGTTCGCGTTAGCCACGCTTGATCACCCTGTTGGTGAGAGTGCCGATGCCTTCGATGGTGACGGCGACCTCGTCGCCGACGTTGAGGGGGCCGACTCCGGCCGGGGTCCCCGTGAGGATGACGTCGCCCGGGAGCAGGGTCATGGCCTCGCTGATGTGCACGATCAGGTCCTCGACGGAGCGGACCATGTCGCTGGTGCGGCCGAGCTGGCGCTGTTCGCCGTTCACGGTGCACTGGATGGTGAGGTCGCCCGGGTCGAGGTCGGTCTCGATCCAGGGGCCGAGGGGGCAGGCGCTGTCGAAGCCCTTGGCCCGGGCCCACTGCTTCTCCCGCTGCTGGACGTCGCGGGCGGTGACGTCGTTGGCGCAGGTGTAGCCGAGGATCACGTCCTTGACGCGCTCCCTGGGGACCTCGCGGCACATGCGTCCGATGACCACGGCGAGCTCGGCCTCGTGGTGGACGTCCTGGGAGAAGGAGGGGTACGTGATCGGGTCACCCGGGCCGACCACCGAGGTGGAGGGCTTGAAGAAGGTGATCGGCGCGTCCGGGCGGCCCTGATCGTCGACGATGGCGTTGCCCAGCTCCGCCGCGTGCTCCGCGTAGTTGCGGCCGACGGCCACGACCTTGTTCGGGAGCACGGGCGGCAGCAGCCGGACCTTGCTCAGCGGGACCTTCGTGCCCGAGAGCTCGAAGTCCGCGAAGGGGATGCCCTTGATGATGTCGAGGACGAGCTCCGACCCGGCGCCGGGGGCGGCGTCGCCCTCGACCGCGCCGAAGGCGACGTTTCCGTCGATCGAGAACCTGGCGATGCGCACGTGTTGCGTCTGCCCCTCTGGTATTTCCGCTGGCTGGAGTCTGCGGACTCCAGGCTAACGCGGCGGGCGACGGCGCTTCGCGTCCCCGGCCGGGGCGCCTACTGCGCGGCGGCGGCGACGGGCGCGTCCATCAGGATGGTGCGGCGCGGGTTGGCGGTCTGGGCCGGCAGCTCGACGGAGTGCTCCGGGATGGCCGGGGCCGCCTGCAGTTCCTCGGCGTCCTTGAGGTGCGCGAGGGTGGTGCGGCGGGGGTTGGCTATGTTGCGGAACATCATCGTCGTCTTCATCGGAGTCTCGGGCCCTCGGCTCGCTCGTGGGGTGACGGTTGTCGGATGCGCCGGGTGGGGCGCCAACCCTTCAAAGGGCAAGGCTAAACATCTGAATCCCCGGCCGAACCGGGAAGTAATGGCCATGGCCATGTGAGTTTGCTCACCAATGACCGGGCATTCCGGGCATAACGCGCAGTCAATTCCACGTGGCGAAACGGACATTGCCCCACTGAATAAGCCATTCCGCTCCTGATCATGAGGACTGGGACACCTTGCCAGACGCAAGCTTTGATTGGCGTAAGTCCGATTCATCCCGATAGTGGTTCCACATCGCGTAGCTCGTCCGTCACAAGCCGTGACCGGCTCGCCGGGGCGACACGCGCACCTTGTTGGAGATCCCCCACTGTGCTGGAATTCGCGGGACCGCCGCGGGAATCAGCCGGCGCGCAGGTGGCGCGAGACAGCGCCGAGCGCGGTGGCAAGGAGAGGGAGACGCGCCGGTCACCGACGACCACCATGGGGCCGTCAGTGCCCCACGACTCGACACCGTCCCACCGCTCACCCGGCGGGACGCCTGGTCCAGAGGTTGCGACGCTAGTGCAGGGACGATTCAAGAGGGATGGCAAGGGGTCTCCCCAAGCCCGTCAGGGCCGTGGGGAAGCTGCGCCGGAGCAGGAGCCGCGCGGCGGGACCGACCGTGGCTCCTCACCCCAGCACGCCCAGAACCGCGGGCCGGCTGCCGAGGGAGCGGGCCCCGTCGCCCAGGGCCCGGCCAAGGCGAAGGGCCGCGGGAAGTCCGCCAAGGCCGCCAAGCCCGCCCGGGCCAAGGGCAAGGGCGCCGAGCCGGCCGAGACCGAGACCGCGATACCGAAGGCCCCCAGTGGGCCCGGTTCCCGACTCGCCCTGCAGAACTGGCGCATCAGCACGCGACTGGTGTCGCTGCTGACGCTCCCGGTCGTCGCCGCCACCACGCTCGGTGGCTTCCGCATCAACGACTCGCTCAACGACATCGCCCAGCTGGAGCACATGCAGCTGCTGACGACGATGACCCGGCAGGCCACCAACCTGGCCGCCATGCTCCAGGAGGAGCGGGACAAGTCGGCGGGCCCGCTGTCGGTCGCCAACGCCGCGGCCAAGGGCCCCGACAAGCCGCCCGCCGACAAGCCCAGCAGCCTGGTCCAGGGCGTCCGCGACCAGACCGACGCCGCCGCCAAGGCCTTCGCCGCCGCGACCGACAAGGTCGACAACGCGCAGGACAAGGACGAGACCCTCAAGTCGATCCGCAACAACATCCTGCAGATCGGCCGCCAGCTCACCGGCATCGAGGACATCCGCAAGAAGGCGTACCAGAACGGCGCCCAGCAGACCGTCACCGAGTACAACGCGCTGATCGTCTCGCTCCTCTCGCTCTCGCAGGACATGGCCCAGGCCACCTCCAGCCCCGAGATGATCAAGCGCACCCGCGCCCTCGCGGCCTTCTCCTCCGCCAAGGAGTACGCCTCCATCCAGCGCGCGATCATCGCCGCCTCGCTGCCCGAGAGCAACGACAAGCCGGGCAAGCTGGAAGAGAACGACCGCCTCTACGCGCTCTCCGCGCTGCGCGGCGAGAGCCAGCAGAAGAAGACCTTCGAGCTCGTCTACCAGGGCAAGCCCGAGGAGCTCCTCGCGGCGCTCGGCGACGGCAACACGGAGATCAGCACCGCCGACCACTACGCCCGCCGCGTGCTGAGCACCCAGGGGCAGTTCGGCAAGGAGAAGAACCGGTCCTGGATGGACTGGTACGACAACGACGACACCAAAGTCCGCGCGATGGGCGTCATCGAGCTCACCCTGCTCGAGGACATGGAGCAGAAGGCCCGCGAGCTCAAGAGCCAGTCGCAGCAGGACGCCATCATCAACGGTGCCCTGATCCTCCTCGTCCTCGGCGTCTCGCTCGTCGGTGCCTTCATCATGGCCCGGTCCATGATCCGCTCGCTGCGCCGCCTCCAGGACACCGCGACCCGGGTCGCCCAGGACCGTCTGCCCGAGCTCGTCAAGCAGCTCTCGGAGTCGGACCCGCAGGACGTGGACACCTCCGTGGAGTCCGTCGGCCTGCACACCCGCGACGAGATCGGCCAGGTGGCCGCGGCCTTCGACGACGTGCACCGCGAGGCCGTCCGCCTCGCCGCCGAGCAGGCCCTCCTGCGGGGCAACGTCAACGCGATGTTCACCAACCTCTCGCGCCGTTCGCAGGGCCTCATCCAGCGCCAGCTCTCGCTCATCTCCGAGCTGGAGTCGCGCGAGGCCGACCCGGACCAGCTGTCCTCGCTCTTCAAGCTCGACCACCTCGCGACCCGTATGCGCCGTAACGGCGAAAACCTCCTCGTCCTCGCGGGCGAGGAGCCGGGCCGCCGGTGGACCCGCCCCGTCCCGCTCGTCGACGTGCTCCGCGCCGCGGCGTCCGAGGTGGAGCAGTACGAGCGCATCGAACTCTCGTCGGTGCCCGGCACCGACGTCGCCGGCCGCGTCGTCAACGACCTCGTGCACCTGCTCGCCGAGCTGCTGGAGAACGCCACCTCGTTCTCCTCCCCGCAGACCAAGGTCAAGGTCACCGGTCACGCCCTGCCGGACGGCCGGGTGCTCGTCGAGATCCACGACACCGGCATCGGCCTCTCCCCCGAGGACCTCGCCGCGATCAACGAGCGGCTCGCCTCGCCGCCCACCGTGGACGTCTCCGTCTCCCGCCGCATGGGCCTCTTCGTGGTCGGCCGCCTGTCCCTGCGACACGGCATCCGCATCCAGCTGCGCCCCTCCGACTCGGGCGGTACGACGGCTCTCGTCATGCTCCCGGTGGATGTCGCCCAGGGCGGCAAGAAGCCGGGTCCGATGCCGGGCCAGGGTGGTCAGGGCGGCCCCGCGGGCGGCCAGGGCGGCCCCGGCGGGCAGACGTCCGTGCCCGGTGCCGGTACGCGTCCCCCCGTGGGCGCCGGCCAGCAGCGCGGCCAGGTCTCCGGCGGTGGCCAGCGTGCCGCGCTGCCGGGGCGCGAGGGCGGCCAGGGCCAGCAGCAGCGTTCGCAGCAGGGCGGCCCCGGGCAGCGTCCGCAGGGCGGTCCCGGCGGTGCCACCGGCCAGGCGCAGGGCCAGGGTGCCTTCGGCGCCGGCGCCCCGCTGCCGGCCCGCGGCCAGGGCGGTCCCTCGGGCGGCGGCCAGGGCGGCCAGGGCGGCCTTCTCGGCGGTGGCCCGCAGGCGCGGCCGGCCGGGGTGCCTCCGGTCTCGGCTCCCGCCGGGTTCCCGCAGGGCAACGGCTTCGAGCGGCCGCAGCCGCAGCAGCAGCCGGGGCAGTTCGGCCAGCAGGGGCAGCAGCCGCAGCCCCAGCAGGCCCAGCAGCCGCAGCCCCAGCAGGCTCAGCAGTCCCCGCAGCAGTCCGCCCCGCAGGCCCCGGTGAAGCGCCGGCGTCCGCAGCTGCCGGCGCGCGGCGGCGCCCCCCGCCCGGAGCTTCCGGGTGCGGGCACCTCCCCCGCCGGGCTGCCGCAGGGCACCAGCTGGGGCGCCGGCCAGGGTGGCCAGGAGGTCCCGCGCGGGCACGACGAGCTGTCGGGCCCCGGCTCCACGGCCGAGTTCGCCCGTCCGGACTTCAACGCCCCGCGCCCGCAGGCCAGCACCCCGAACCCGGCCAACAGCACGACCGGCCAGTTCGAGCGCCCCCAGCTCGGCGGCCCGGCGGACCCGTCCGCCACCGGCCAGTTCGAGCGCCCGCAGCTCGGCGGCCCGCTGGACCCTGCCGCCACCGGCCAGTTCGCCCGCCCGGGCGGCCCCGGCATCGGCGGTTACGGCGAGCAGCGGCCCCAGGCTCCGCAGCAGCAGGCCCAGCAGACGCAGCAGCAGGGCGGTTACGCCCCGGCCCCCGGGCCGGCTCCGCGCGCCGACCTGCCGCGGGCCGAGGCGCCACGAGCGCCGCAGGCGCACCAGCCGGAGGCGCTGCCGCCGGCCCCCTCGCAGCACACCGGCGAGGCCCGCAGCCCGATCTTCGACACGCTGGAGTCGAACTGGTTCCACCAGGAGGACGCGCAGTCCTCCGGGCAGGCACCGGCCGTACCCCGGCAGCCCCAGCAGTCCGCCCAGGCGGCTCCGCAGCAGCATCTGCCGCAGCGGGGTCAGGAGTTCGCGGCCGAGCCCGCCGCGGCGGTCACCGGCAGCACCCCCACGGTGAGCTGGAAGTCGTCCCCGAACGACGAGCTGATGAGGCAGGCCGAGCGCGTGCGCCAGCCCGCCGCCGGCGGCATCACGACCTCGGGGCTGCCCCGCCGGGTACCGCGGGCGAACCTCGTCGCCGGGACCGCGCAGCAGCAGGCCGAGGCCCAGGCGGGCCCGCAGGTATCGCGCGCCCCGGACGACGTCCGCGGCCGTCTCACCAACCTCCGACGCGGTATCCAGCAGGGGCGCCAGGCCGGCACCACCGGCCCCGCGACCGGCAGTTACCACATCGACCCCACTTACCAGCAGGAGCGATAGTTGAGCTCGATGAGCCAGGCGGCACAGAACCTGAACTGGTTGATCACCAACTTCGTGGACAACACCCCAGGGGTGTCCCACACGGTGGTGGTCTCCGCCGACGGACTCCTTCTGGCCATGTCCGAAGGTTTCCCCCGTGACCGCGCCGACCAGCTGGCGGCCGTGGCCTCCGGTCTGACCTCGCTGACCGCCGGGGCCTCCCGGATCTTCGAGGGCGGCGCCGTCAACCAGACCGTGGTCGAGATGGACCGGGGATTCCTCTTCCTCATGTCCGTCTCCGACGGCTCGTCCCTGGCCGTGCTCGCCCACCCCGAGTGCGACATCGGCCTCGTGGGCTACGAGATGGCCCTCCTCGTGGACCGCGCCGGCAGCGTCCTCACCCCGGACCTGCGCGCGGAGCTGCAGGGAAGCCTGCTCATCTGACGCGCCACCCCCCGGCCGGACGGTACTTCCGGCCGGGGGGCCGGGCACCCCGCACCCGGAACCCAGTACCCCCGACAGGCCGTCATCACGTCCCCCCACCGGCCGCCCCGTCAGACGGCACGCTGACCACTGCTGTCCAGCCCGGAGGATCCATGACCCCGCCCCCCGCCTATCCCGATGCGTACGGAGATGCGTACTCGGAAGGCGACCAGCCGCTGGTGCGTCCGTACGCGATGACCGGCGGCCGCACCCGGCCCCGCTACCAGCTCGCCATAGAGGCGCTGGTCAGCACCACGGCCGACCCGATGCACCTCTCCAGCCTGCTCCCCGAGCACCAGCGCATCTGCACCCTGTGCCGCGAGGTGAAGTCGGTCGCGGAGGTCTCCGCACTGCTGTCGATGCCGCTCGGTGTCGCCCGGATCCTCGTCGCCGACCTGGCGGAGGCCGGAATGGTGGCCATCCACCAGCCGGGCAATGGAGAGGCCGGCGGAACGCCGGATGTAACGCTGCTCGAAAGGGTGCTCAGTGGACTTCGCAAGCTCTGACGGCGGAGCGGCTCCTCGCTCCACCACCTCCGCGAAGATCGTGGTGGCGGGCGGCTTCGGCGTGGGCAAGACCACGTTCGTCGGCGCGGTCTCGGAGATCAACCCGCTGCGGACGGAAGCCGTCATGACGTCCGCGAGCGCGGGCATCGACGACCTCACGCACACCGGTGACAAGACGACCACCACGGTCGCCATGGACTTCGGCCGCATCACCCTGGACCAGGACCTGATCCTGTACCTCTTCGGTACGCCGGGCCAGGACCGCTTCTGGTTCATGTGGGACGACCTGGTGCGCGGCGCGATCGGTGCCATCGTGCTGGTCGACACCCGCCGTCTCGCGGACTGCTTCCCGGCGGTCGACTACTTCGAGAACAGCGGCCTGCCCTTCGTCGTGGCGCTCAACGGCTTCGAGGGCTACCAGCCCTACACGCCGGAGGAGGTCCGCGAGGCGCTGCAGATCGGCCCGGACGCCCCGATCATCACCACCGACGCCCGCCACCGCGCGGACGCGAAGAGCGCGCTCATCACGCTCGTCGAGCACGCGCTGATGGCGCGTCTCAAGTAGCACGGATTACAAGGGGTAACGACGGGGCGGGCTGTGTCATAGGACACGGCCCGCCTCTGCCGTTCATAACGTTTCGACAGAGAATTGCGGCCAGTTGGGCACAGCGCGCGTTCGGCCGGTGCCGCAGCGCGCACAACTGGCCCTGTTTATGCCGCAGCTCGCTCTTTATGTCCGGTTTATGTGGGTCATAAGGCTCTAGGAACGGCCGGTTTCTACTGTTTGGAACAGGGCGGTTGGCCATGCTGGAATTCAACGAACTAGCTAGTAGTACCGCCGAGAGGTTGTTGGTCGAGTGAGGCGAAGCAACTCAAGCCCCGCGGAGGAACCCGCGCGCGGCAACTTCACCCCGCCGCCGCGCGCGGCCTCGTCGCCCGTCGACGTGCCCGTGGAACCACCCGTGCGCAACGGGAGCACCAGCAAGCTCTCGCCGCGCAACTGGCGCGTGCCGACCCGTCTGAACGCCATCCTCCTCGTGCCCGTCCTCGTCGGACTGGTCATGGGCGGCTTCCAGGTGAAGGGTTCGATCGACAACTGGAACGAGGCCAAGGACGCCGAGCAGACCGCCCGGATCGTCCAGGCCGCGACCGAGTACGGCCAGGCCCTGCTCAACGAGCGCGACCTGACGGCCGAGCCGCTCCTGAAGAACGACCGCAACAACGCCGCCGTGACGAAGGCCTACGAGGCCACCGACGCGGCCAAGGCCAAGTTCGGCGAGGCGGTCAAGAACCTGCCGAAGAAGCAGGGTCTGGAGCGCCGCCTCCAGCTCTTCCGCGAGGAGGAGCCCAAGCTGGAGCAGGTCCGCAAGACGGCCTACGCCGTCCCGGAGACCCCCAAGAAGAACCTCCCCGCGCAGGCCGGCCCCATCCCGACCGAAGAGGGGTACGTGCTGGTCCAGCACTACCTCATGCAGTTCTCCAACGAACTGGGCCTCGGCACCGGAAACGTCACCAGCTACGGCCGCATGGTCTACGCGGTCGAGCTGGCCAAGGCCGCCAACTCGCTCCAGCGCTCCGTCGGCACGCACCTGCTGGTGCGCCCGAGCGAGGACGAGAACGTCCGCAAGGCCCAGCTCGTCGCCTTCTCCTCCTACGCCTACCTCGAAGAGATAGCCATCGGCGAGTACGTCGCCGCCGGCACCGACGAGGACACCAACCGGCTGAAGGAGGTCATGGGCAAGAAGTCCCAGGAGGGCGCCGCCAAGCTCGCCGCCGCCAAGACGGCCGCCGAGCAGTCCGGCAGCACCTTCAAGGCCCCGCCCGTGGTCAACGGCTCCGCGCTCACCGGCATGACCGAGGCGATAGCCAGCGGTGAGAAGCCCGCCAAGCTCGCCCTGGCCGGCACCACCGCCCCCGCCTGGCAGGCCGCGGCCACCGCCAAGTTCGACGGCTACGCCGAGATCGAGAAGGACCTCCTCGACAACGCCGTCAAGGACGCCGTCGCGGTGTCCGACAAGTCCCGCGGCGACGCCATCCTGACCGGTGCCATCGTGGTCGTGGCCCTGCTCGCCGCCTTCATCCTGGCCGGCATGATGGCCCGCCAGATGAGCCGCTCGATGCTCCGCCTGCGCAGCTCGGCCTTCGACATCGCCGAGCAGCGCCTGCCGATGCTCGTCGACCAGCTCTCGCGCACCGACCCGGGCAAGGTCGACACCCGGGTGCAGCCGATCCCGATCACCTCCCAGGACGAGATCGGCGAGGTCGCCCGCGCCTTCGACCAGGTCCACCGGGAAGCGGTCCGGCTCGCCGCCGAGCAGGCGCTCCTGCGAGGGAACGTCAACGCGATCTTCACCAACCTCTCCATGCGCAACCAGTCGCTGATCGAGGGCCAGCTGACCCTCATCACCGACCTGGAGAACAACGAGGCGGACCCGGACCAGCTGGAGAACCTCTTCCGCCTGGACCACCTCGCCACCCGCATGCGGCGCAACGGCGAGAACCTGCTCATCCTCGCGGGTGAGAACCCGGGCCGCCGCTGGGACCAGCCGGTGCCCCTCGTCGACGTGCTGCGCGCCGCCTCCTCCGAGGTGGAGCAGTACGAGCGCATCGAGCTCTCGGGCGTCTCCGAGGCCGAGATCCACGGCCAGGCCGTGACCGACCTCGTGCACCTGCTCGCCGAGCTGCTGGAGAACGCCACCACGTTCTCCTCCCCGCAGACCAAGGTCCGCGTCAACGCCACGCGACTGCCCGACGGCCGCGTGATGGTCGAGATCCACGACAAGGGCATCGGCCTCACCGCCGAGGACTTCGCGGACATCAACCACAAACTGGCCAACCCTCCGACCGTGGACGCCGCGGTATCGCAGCGCATGGGTCTCTTCGTGGTCGGCCGGCTGGCGAACCGCCACGACATCCGCGTCCAGCTGCGCCCCTCGGGCGAGGCCGCGGGCACCACCTCGCTGGTGATGCTCCCCGACGCCATCACCCACGGTGGCGGTGGCGAGGGCATCCCGGACGACGACTTCACGGTCTCCTCGATCATTCCGCAGCAGCAGGCCCAGCAGCCCGCCCCGCTGCGCACGGCCGCCGAACTCGGCTTCGACGACTCGCGCTACGACCCCCAGGGCGGCCAGAACGGCGCCGAGCCGCCCCTGGACCCCGTCGTACGGTCCCTGGGCCGCGAGGAGCGCCGGGCGCAGCTGGAGGCGCAGCTGGGCTACCCGCAGGACCAGCAGGAGCAGCCCGGCCAGGAGTATCCGGAACCTCAGCCGGAGCACGCGTACCAGCCGTACCAGGGCTACGAGCAGCAGGCGGCGCCCGCGTACGAACCCGCGTACGAGGACGACCGGCAGCAGCAGGCCTACGAGCCGTACCCGGAGCAGGGTTATGCCTATCCGGAAGACGGCTACCAGGACCAGCAGCAGCCCGCTCAGGCGTACGAAGGCGGTTACGCAGAGCAGTCCGCGCAGGCCGAGTGGCCCGCGCAGAACACCTTCCCCGTCTCCCACCAGCAGGAGTACGCGGCCGAATCGGAATCCCCGGCCGCTCCCGAACCGGCCCGGGAACGCGTAGGCTTCGACCGTCCGGGCGCCGCTGCCGACACCGGTCACCAGATGACCGGAGCGGGCCTGCCGCGACGCGGCAGCCAGCAGCAGTGGCAGCCGGCACAGCAGGAAGCGGAGTCCTCCGGATCCCTCTTCGAACAGCGGCCGCAGCGTCAGCAGCAGCCCGCTGAGGCGGAGCGGGCGCCTGAGGAAACAGAAGGCACCGCCGCCTGGCGTTCGCGCAACGACGAGCGCTGGCAGCAGGCCGGCAAGCTCCGTGAGCCGAAGGCGGGCGGGGTCACCCCGTCCGGTCTCCCTCGGCGGGTGCCCAAGGCCAACCTGGTCGAGGGCGCTGCGGAGACGACCCCGCAGGGCGGCCCCCAGGTCTCCCGCGCACCGGAGGACGTCCGGGGCAGGTTGAGCAACCTGCGCCGGGGTGTCCAGCAGGGACGCAGCGCGGGTTCCGAGCAGTCAAGTAACAGCTATGACCAGGAGCGTTAGTGTGAGCCCGATGAGCCAGGCGGCACAGAACCTGAACTGGTTGATCACCAACTTCGTGGACAACACCCCAGGGGTGTCCCACACGGTGGTGGTCTCCGCCGACGGCCTTCTTCTGGCGATGTCCGACGGATTCCCGCGCGACCGCGCCGATCAGCTGGCGGCCGTGGCCTCCGGTCTGACCTCGCTGACCGCCGGAGCCTCCCGCATCTTCGAGGGCGGCGCCGTCAACCAGACGGTCGTGGAGATGGACCGGGGATTCCTTTTCCTCATGTCCGTCTCCGACGGATCCTCGCTCGCGGTGCTCGCGCACCCCGAGTGCGACATCGGCCTCGTGGGCTACGAGATGGCCCTCCTCGTGGACCGTGCCGGCAGCGTCCTCACCCCGGACCTGCGCGCGGAACTGCAGGGAAGCCTTCTCAACTAACAGACGGACAGTGTGTTTCGCGTCATCGCCCCGTAAGGTGCGGTGGCGCGGTTCCACAGGGAGTACTGCGTTCTTGGAGTCGGAGGAGGAAACGTGACAACACCCGGAGGTCATCCTTATGGCGGCGCGCAGCAGCCGCAGGGTGGGCACGACCAGAACCGATTCAACTTCCCCTCGGCTCCGAGCCGGCCGATGCCGGAGCACAACCCCTACCAGCAGCAGCCGTACGGGCAGCAGCCCCAGCAGCCGCCGCAGCAGCAACCGCCGCAGCAGCAGCGTCCCGCGCAACAGCCGGTGCGCGGCTCCCGGCCGCAGGCGCCGAAGGCGCACAACCCGCTGGTGCGTCCGTACGCGATGACCGGCGGCCGTACCCGGCCGCGCTACCAGCTCGCCATCGAGGCGCTGGTCAGTACCACGGCCGATCCCGCGCGGCTGCAAGGGCAGTTGCCCGAGCACCAGCGCATCTGCCGCCTGTGCCAGGAGATCAAATCCGTCGCGGAGATCTCGGCACTTCTCTCCATTCCTCTTGGTGTCGCCCGCATCCTCGTCGCCGACCTGGCGGAGGCGGGCCTTGTCGCCATTCACCAGCCCGGCGGCGACGAGTCTGCCGGCGGCCAGCCAGATGTGACACTGCTCGAAAGGGTGCTCAGTGGACTTCGCAAGCTCTAACGGCGGAGCGGCTCGCTCCACCACCTCCGCGAAGATCGTGGTGGCGGGCGGCTTCGGCGTGGGCAAGACCACGTTCGTCGGCGCGGTCTCCGAGATCAACCCGCTGCGCACCGAGGCCGTCATGACCAGCGCCTCGGCCGGTATCGACGACCTCACCCACACCGGTGACAAGACGACCACCACGGTCGCCATGGACTTCGGCCGCATCACCCTGGACCAGGACCTGATCCTGTACCTCTTCGGTACGCCGGGCCAGGACCGCTTCTGGTTCATGTGGGACGACCTGGTGCGCGGCGCCATCGGCGCCGTCGTCCTCGTCGACACGCGGCGCCTCGCGGACTGCTTCCCGGCCGTGGACTACTTCGAGAACAGCGGCCTGCCGTTCGTGATCGCCCTGAACGGCTTCGACGGCCACCAGCCGTACACGCCGGAGGAGGTGCGCGAGGCCCTCCAGATCGGCCCCGACGCGCCGATCATCACCACCGACGCCCGCCACCGCGCGGACGCCAAGAGCGCGCTCATCACCCTGGTCGAGCACGCCCTGATGGCCCGTCTGCGCTAAGCGGCACACGCCGCGTACGCCCGAGCGCCGGGACCCCGTGAGGGGGTCCCGGCGCTCTGTGCTTCCCCGTGCCCCCGTTCCGGCCTTACGGGGCCCGCCGGGCCCCTGGAACGCCGGACGGCCGCCCGTCGCGCCCCCGCCCCGGGGGGGCGGTGGTGCGGCCGGGCGGCCGTCGGGTGGTGCGGTGGTGCGTGCGGGTCAGCCCTGCCAGCTGTGCGGGGCCTGGAAGCCGCGGCTGCGCTCCAGGCGGCGCCAGCCGGCCTGGGAACGGCCGGTGGTGACGGCCTCTTCCGGGGTGGCGGCGGCGCGGGCGAGCAGGATCGCGGTGATCGCGGCCAGCTCCTCGGGCTCGGCGTTGCCCTTCTCGACCTTCAGCAGGGTGTCCGTAGCGGTGCTCATCGGTGGCGGGTCTCCTTTCGCTCGTTTACTGGGGCGGGTTGCCGTGCTTGCGGGACGGCAGGTCGGCGTGCTTGGTGCGGA
>NZ_JBVJLO010000016.1:0-178006 GCF_055584685.1 Streptomyces sp. NPDC102258 | reverse complement strand
GACCGTCATCACCAAGGCTGTCCTCACTCTGGAGAGGCAACGCTGAAAACGCTCAGTCTTGGACGGGGCAACCTGCAGCATCGGAACCACCTCGCCCGTGGTGGGCAGGGTGTAGGCGATGAAGCTGTGGTGGGTGAGTTCCAGCATCTCCTCGATCCGGATGCCGGTGTGCCGCAGCACTTCCACCGTCGCCCAGGACCAGAACGCCGCCTCCTCCTCGTGGGTCAGGTTCCGCCGCCTGTCGTCGGCCACCTCGATGACGTAGACGCGGCGGGCCTGCCCGGACCCGCAGCGCTCGAACTCCTCCCCGGCAACGAGGAACCGTCCACCGGCTGGCGTCGCACGAGCTGCGGTGATGCGGGCCTCGGCGTCCTTGCGCTGCTGGTCGACGGCGCGGAGCAGGGCGGGCAGCAGCGGCAGCTGAGTCCGGGTCCGCTGGTCCATCCGGGACTTCACCCCGGATCGGGACTTCTTCGTCGCGCACTCGTTGGCCTTGATCGGACACGGCGCCACCCAGGGCGCCCACCGCGCCGGGTCGTCGGCGGCCCAGCGGGCGATGTCCTGGTAGAACGCCCGGACGAACACCAGCTCGCTGCGGAAGTTCACCCGCGGCCGCACCGGGTGGCCCTGGGCGTCACGGATGAAGGCCAGGCGTTCCTTCCATGCCTGCGCGACCTCAGGTGTCAGCCGCAGCGAGTCGATGCCAGGATGGTGGATCTCCAGGTCCCGCCAGAACAACCGGCACAGGTTGCGGGCGATGGAACGCAGCGAGACGTGGTCGAGCTCGGGAGCCCGCTCGGTGAAGTACTCGACCAGCAGGTCACGGACGGCCCGGCACTCGATGGCGTACGCGTCGACGATCTGCTCGACGCTGCGGCGGCCTTCAATGCGGAGCGCTCGCAGCCGCAGCGGTGCGCTGGCCGGGAGCACGCCGGTCTCCTTGAGTAGGGGGTTGAGGAACATCGGAACGAAAACCGGCGCTAAGCCTTGATCGGCCCTGCTGGGCGGCTGACGGTGCGTCGGCAAAGGGGAGGCTCTGAAGTCTTCCCACAGATAACGCCCTATTATCTGCGGGAAAGGGATGTGAATTGCATCAGACGCGAGAACTCGCTTCTCCGCGATAGGAGCCGCCGGAGCAGGCAAGATCCGGCTGCTCGCCACGTGGGCGAGCCGTCCACGAGCTCCCTGAGCTGCACCGCAGCACCCCGCGTGACCTGCCAAGACCTCAGTCGTTCTCATCTAATGAACGATTCATTCGCCCTACTCGCGGCGTGTTGGGGGTTGGCGTGGGCGGTTCTTCATGGAACGTGCCGGGGGCGGCACCGTCGCTGTTCATCGTGGGCGGTGCACCGCTGCTGCATCCGGAGACTCAGGTCTTCGAGGGCATGCTCGCGGGGTGGCGGGACCAGCAGCTGGCCCGAAATCTGAGCAAAGGAACGATCGAGGACCGCCTGTCGGCGGTCCAGCGGTTCCAGCGCTTCACCAATGAGTGGCCGTGGACGTGGCGCCCGGCCGATGTGGAGGAGTACACCGCCCACCTCAGGAGCGATGGTCGGGAACGGTCCCACTCCACCATCCGCGGGTACCACGGCCACGTCCGGTTGTTCCTGGAGTACGCCGCTGACCCCCGTTACGAGTGGACAGCCGTCAGCGAGCGACTCTTCGGGACCCATCCGTCTCAGGTGTTCTTCGAGTGGAACACGGCCGTGCACGTGGCCGAGTACGAAGGTCGTCCCGGACGGCGTGCCTTGACGAAGCAAGAGCTCCAGCAGTTCTTCGACTATGCCGACGATCAGGTGGCCGCGGCCCGGACCTCGGGCCGTAAGGGCTGGCTTCCGGCCATGCGTGACGCGACCGCGATGAAGGCCACCTATGCCTGGGGGCTGCGCCGCCGTGAGGTGATCAAGCTGGACCTGGCGGACCTGGGCCACAACCCGCATGCTCCCGAGTTCGGTGATCTCGGCGTCGTCTACGTCCGTTGGGGCAAGGCTTCGAAGGGCTCAGCACCCAAGCGACGCAGCGTTCTCACGGTCTTTCCGTGGTCGGTTAGGGTCCTGGAGCAGTGGGTCGGAAGCTACCGGACCCTGTTCGAAACCGGCGCCGGCAACGGTGCCCTCTGGCCGAGCGAACGATCACCGCGCCTGGATATGGGAGCACTGGGCGACCGGTTCGCCTCCTACCGAGACGCGCTCGGCCTGCCGCGAGAGCTGACCCTCCACTGCCTGCGTCACTCGTATGTGACGCACCTGATCGAGGCCGGATACGACCCCCTGTTCGTCCAGCAGCAGGTCGGACACTCCTATGCCTCCACCACGGCGCTCTACACCTCGGTGTCATCGGATTTCCGAACCCGGACGCTGCGCAAGGTTCTGGACGGCACGATCAGCCGCGCGATCGGCGCAGCGACTGGAGAGGGACTCGGATGATCAGGCGGTTGGGTTACCACTGGCACCTGCGGAGGATCATGGCCGCGCACAACATCTGGAAGACCACCGAGCTCATCCCGCTCCTGCGCGAGCGAGGCGTCAACCTCTCCACGGCACAGGTCTACCGGCTAGTGACGGACCGGCCGGAGCGCCTGTCCCTGCCAGTCCTTGCCGCGCTCTGCGACATCCTCGATTGCTCGCCGGCCGACCTCATCGAGCCCTACGTCGAAGCGGACCGCCGCAAACGCACCGCCGGCGAAGCCGCCGTCATCGAGATCAACTCCGACTTCCGGCCCGAGCGCGCCCGCATCGTCGAGGACTGAGAGTGCCCGCACCACGCAAGTACATATCCGACCCGAGCCGTTGGTCGGCCTGCGTCCGCTGCAGTTCCTGCTATCCGGAAAGTCGGCGGTGGCCCGAAGGCACCGTCTGCTACTACTGCGTCCGCGCCGCCCGCAACCGCCAGGGCACCTGCGCCGCATGCGGCCACACCGGCATCCTGCCCGGCCTCGATCCGCAAGGCCGCCCTGTCTGCGTCCGTTGCTGCGACGTGCCGATCGAGGTCCAGTGCAAGAGGTGCGGCGAGGAGAACCTGGCCAGCGACAACAACGTCTGCTGGCGCTGTCTACTCTCGGACCGGATCAACAAGCTCCTCGCCGGCCCCGGCGGCGCGATACCCGAGGATCTTCAACCACTGGCGCAAGCCATCATCGGGATGCCCCGGCCAAACAGCGGGTGGGCTTGGATCCACATGAACCGACGCGTCCCCGATCTCCTGCGGGGACTCGCCAGCCGAGACATAGTCCTCAGCCACGAGGCCCTCGACTCCCTGCCACGCTCCAGGACGGTCGAGTACTTACGCGGCCTTCTCGTCACCCATGGCTGCCTGCCCTGGCGCGACGAGCACCTGGTCGCCTACGACCGCTGGCTCGCACCTAAACTCGAAGCCATCACCGATGCTGACCAGCGGAAACTTGTCGAACGCTACACACGCTGGCACGTCATGCGACGCCTGCGAGACAGCTCCCGCCAAGGGTCCGTGACCGCGAACTCGTTCCTGCGTGCCAAGCAGCACACGACCCTCGCCATCCAGTTCCTCCAATGGCTGGCGGACCGAGGGCGACAGCTCAGCGAGTGCACCCAGCACGATGTCGACGCATGGTTCGGAGGCGGCACCAGCACCCGCGGCCACGCCAACAACTTCCTCTACTGGGCCATCAAACAGAGGCTGGTCCGCAAGATCGCCGTCCCCTGGCAACCACACGGCAACGGCCCAGTGGCCAGCGAGAAGAACTACATCGAAGCGCTACGCGTCCTCCTCCTCCACGAAACCCTGCCCGCCGCACACAGGGCCATCGGCATCATGCTCGTCCTGTTCGGACAGCCGGTCTCCAAGATCGTCACCATGCGCATGGACGCATTCAGGGAAGGCCAAGACGGGCTACAGGTCAAACTCAGCAAGGACTGGACGGACATCCCCGAGCCGGCCGCCGCTGTGATCCGCTTCCATCTCGCCTCGCGTCCCGGCCTCAGCACGGCAGCGAATCCAGATTCCCCCTTGGCGTTCCCCGGCCGGATGCCCGGCCGAACTATGCACGTCCACTCCGTCGCGACGATCCTCCGCGAAAGCGGCATCCCAGCCATGGCCACACGCTCCAGAGCATGGATCCAGATGGTCCGACAAGCCCCTCCATCCGTCCTCGCCGACGCCCTCGGCATCAACCCCAAGACCGCGATGCGCTACGCCGAACGAGCCGGAACCGACTACCTGGCCTACGCGACCCTGCTCAGGCCCGCGGGCTCGGATGATTCATGACCTCACAGGAATCAGCGCCGGGCGTGATGCACTACGGGCAGTCGAAACGGTGCGTAAACGGACGTCCGGGGCAGACGTGGCACTCAAAGAGGTACACACCACCAAGGTCTCCCAGCACCAGGCCCGGACCCCCGGAGGGAGTGTGCCCCTCTTCGACCGGAGTCCAGGCACGCCGGGACACGGCGTCGGCTTCCGTGCTCTCCACCGTCAGCAGGTGTTCCATTCGATTCCCACATTCGACGCATTCCGGCCACTCTGGATCCTGGCACCAGCCGGGGTATCCACCCAGTTTCGTCCCGGGGGCGGTGGAGAGGTGGCGCTGGTAGTCCCAGCCCGTCTCCTGGTCCAGGTCCAGGAATCGGAACTCCAACTCGTCCCACATGTCGTCATGAAGATCCCAGTAGGGGTACTCCGTCACCAGCTCTGGATGCACCACGCAAGGACGCGGCACGTAGTTCTCCCACGCATCAGCCGGGGTTGGAGGAGTCTCCAGCACCTTCCCGACCGAGCTCGCCGTTCGCCATTGGACGTGCGGAACGATCCAACGATGGCCGCTGTGCTTCCGTGGGCACCACAGAACTTGGAGTAGATCGCAGCCTTCGGGAAACGGGACGATGCCAGGAACGCTGGTGCGGTAGATCTGCACGACGGGCACCATCGGCGATCCCTGGTGCTCGGAGCACAATGGCCAGGCATCCTCGGCCGGCCACAGCAGCGGGCCTCCGACCGAGCTGTCTCGGCACGTCGGCTCACCCACACGTGGGTGCAGCCGCACGGTCTCTTTCCGGAGGGGCGCCACCTCGGGAAATAGCTGCTCAACATCCACTGGTCGCGGCGGTGTATGGCGGGTCACGTCGACAGGCTACGAGAGGAACGGCCGCGCATGGACGCCGGTCTCACGCATGCTGCGGAGGAGGCTACTCACCCCTCACAAATAGCCATCATTACCAGCAAACCGGCGCACGAGCCGTTCGCGGGCGGTGACCGTGTCCTCGCGCAGCCCGCGGGCGGCCTGCTGGGCCCGCCACCCCCGCATCATCGCCTCGACCATCGCGTCCTGCGGACGCAGCTGGACCACCCCGGAAACCAGTTCCAGATGAGCCGCCCCGGCCAGGTCGGCACGCCGCTGTTGACCCACTCCCGCCCTCCCTTCCAGAGGGCAAATCCTGCATCAGATGGGATCTGATCGCCAAACTCCCTGATCAAGCCACCAAGTTGTAGGAGGATGGAGCCCCCGCCGGACGCCTCTCTGACCTCGCGACCAGCGGTTTCTCGCCCATCTGATGCAATTCCCGAGGGTTGGCGTAGACGCCTGCGGTGACCCAGATGTGGGCGTGGCCGAGGAGTTCTTTGATCACGACGAGTTCGACGCCTTCTCCAAGAGCAGGGTGGCCGTCGAGTGACGCAGGTCATGGAAGCGGCTGCGGCGGAGCGTGGCTCGGTTGAGGAGCTGGCCGAAGCGGCGGGTCATGTTGGCCGGGTCGAGCGGTCCGCCGGCCGGCGTGGTGAAGACGAGCCCGCTGTCCTTCCAGCCCACCCCCGGCCACCTTGCGTTCTACCTCCTGACGTTGCCGGTGGCTCTTGAGCGAGTGGACACACTCGGTGGGAAGGGCGATGTGGCGTTCGGACGCGCGGGTCTTGGTGGGCAGGGGGGTCAGACCGCTGCTGCGTTGAGGTGAGCTGCGGATGCTGGCCGTACCACCGTCGAGGTCGAGGTCTTCCCAGTGGAGGCCGAGGAGTGTGAGCGTTCACGTTCTTCCCCATCTCGGGTGGTTTGAGCGTCATGTATTTCCTCATCCCGACTTCTCCTAATTGGCCATGGGTACGACGGAGTTCGGGATCGAGGGACCTGGTCATCGCGGAGGCGCGTGGGCGGCCCTGCGCCTGTGGTTCGGAAGGCCGTTGGTCAACCCGGATGGCAAGGAGAACGTTCGTCGTGGTCGACATCACCGAGCTACGTCCACTGGTACGCGGGCCGCTCGAAGAGCGAGCTGGCAGCGTCGCTGGGAGTGGATCGCAAGACGATCAGGAAGTACCTGGAGCCGGCGGAGACGTCCGGGATCACGCCGGGCGGGCCGCCGATGCGGGAGGCCGACTGGGCCAAGCTGATCAAGAGCTGGTTCCCCGAACTCGGCGACCGGCGCCTGCGGCAGATCACCTGGCCCGACATCGACCAGCACCGCGACTACATCAAGAACCTGCTGGGGACGGTGACCGTCTCCACGATCCACCAGCGGCTCCTGGACGAGCACAAACTGGACGTGTCGATCTCCTCGTTCCGCCGTTGGGTGCATGCCACGCTGCCCGATGAGACGGCAAGGTCCCAAGTCACGGTCTTGCGCGATGACGTCGAGCCGGAATCGGAGGCTCAGATCGACTACGGCCACATCGGCCAGTGGACCAATCCGAAGACCGGCAAGCGGCACCGGATCTGGGCCTTCGTGATGGTGCTGCCGTGCTCGCGGCACATGTTCGTCCGCCCGGTCCTCTACCTGCACCAACACGCCTGGACCGAAGCCCACGTCGCGGCCTTCCGCTACTTCGGAGGCGTCCCGCGCCGGCTTGTGCCGGACAACCTGCGGACCGGCGTCGACAAGCCTGATCTCTACGATCCGAAGATCAACAAGGCGTATGCCGAGCTCGCCACCCACTACGGGGCACTGGTCGATCCGGCCCGCGCCGCCCGGCCCAAGGACAAGCCGCGGGTCGAACGCCCGATGCCCTACATCCGGGACTCGTTCCGGCGAGGGCGGGAGTTCACCTCGATCGAGCACATGCAGGCCGAGGCTGTGACCTGGAGCCAGAAGGTGGCGGGCCGACGGCAGTGCCGGCCGTTGCAGGGAGCCGCCCCGATGGCGGTGTTCGAGGCGATCGAGGCCGAGGCCTTGCTGCCGCTGCCGCCCACTCCGTTCGTGCTGGCCCGCTGGTCGACGGCGGTGGTCGGGCCGGACATCCACATAAAGGTCGGACGCACCCTCTACCCGGTTCCCTGGAAACTGATCGGCCGCCGGGTCGGCGTCCGCTCGACCGCCACGATGTGCAGGTCTTCCTCGACGGCGACCTGGTCAAAACCCACGTCGCCCTTGATCAGGGAAAACGAACCGACAGGAGCGACTACCCGCCGGAGAAGATCGCCTTCCAGATGCGCACGCCGATCTGGTGCCGGTCCCAGGCATCCGAGGTCGGGGACGCCTGCCGGACCGTGGTCGACCAGCTGCTGGAGGTCAACGCGCTCTACCGGCTCCGCGCCGCCCAGGGAATCCTCGGGCTGAGGAAGAAGTACGGCGACGCGAGGCTCGAGGCCGCCTGCGGGAGGGCCATCACGGTCGGAGATCCGTCCTACCGCATCATCAAGGGCATCCTGATCGCCGGCACAGAGACCGACCCGGAGCCCGAATCCAGCGGGGACGCGGGCGCCGCGGCCTTCCTCCATGGGCCCAAGCGACTTTTCCCCTCCGTCGCCCCCTCCGAGACAGCGGATGAGCTCCACGACGACCAGGTCCACGGCGAAGCTGAGGGAAGCATCTGATGATCGTGATGGATTCTGCCCTGCGTGAGTCGCTGAAGTCGCTGCGGCTTTCGGGGATGCTGGAAACCCTCGATGCCCGCTTGGCCCAGGCCCACGGCGGGGAACTCGGGCATCTGGACTTCCTTCATGTGCTCTGCCAGGACGAGATAACCCGCCGCCAGACCGTCGCTTCCAGCGGCGTCTGGCGCGGGCGAAGTCCGAGCAGCAGGTCACCCTGGAGGAGTTCGACTCCACGGCCTCCTCGAAGCTCCCGGCCGCCCAGATCCGCGATCTCGGGGCCCTGCGCTGGCTCCACTCAGGCGAGTCGGTCATTCTCTTCGGCCCGGTCGGGGTCGGAAAGACACACGTCGCACCGGCCCTCGGCCACCTTGCGGTTTGCCAGGGCGCCCACGTCCGCTTCGCCAAGACCAGCCGAATCCTCGCGGACCTCGCCGGCGGCCACGCGGACCGCACCTGGGACAAGCGGATCCGTGAACTGGTCTGGCCCGACGTGCTCATCCTCGACGACTTCGCCATGCGCCAGCTCGGCGCGTCCCAGGCCGATGACCTCTATGAACTGGTCAGCGAACGGCAGGGCCGGTCCCTGACCATCACCAGCAACCGTGCACCCAGTGACTGGTATCCCCTCTTCCCCAACCCTGTCGTCGCCGAGTCGCTCCTGGACCGGCTGATCAACACCAGCTACCAGGTCATCATGAACGGCCCCAGCTACCGCCCGAGCAAGCGACCCAAGAACCCCACCGACAAGCCCGACGAGCCCCCGGTCCGCTAACGCCCAGCCCTGTCCACGTTCCATTCCCGCGGCAGGTCCTCGTCACAGAAGACGCAGACGAAGTCCTCCTCCCGAACGATGTTCAGCTGGCTACAGGCGGGACAGCGCCGGGGTCTGTCTCCTGGATCATGGAATGTGATCGCGGCAGTCCTTGGTGTTCCGCTACGGTCCGTACATGTCGTTGTCACAGTGACCTACACGGCTCCGCCGGATGAAGTGGACCGATGGAGACCGGCCCACGGCGACTGGTTGAACCAGCTGATATCCCGGCGATTGCTTCTGGTGGCCGGGCGCCAGGTGCCTCTGGTCGGTGGTGTTTATCTCGCCCCCCCCGGATGGCCGCCGAAGAACTTGACCGGCTCCTCGCCACCGATCCGTATGTCCTTGAGGGTGTCGCCACGCACAGCGTTGTGGAGTTCACCCCGCTGCTCGTCGCGGCCGGCTTGGAGGCCCTCAAGTCCCTGGAGTGAGCGAATTCTCAACGCTACGAGCGGAGCCAGATGAGGAGTGTGGCGCCCGAGGGCTGTCCGCCGCGTGAACCCCGACGCGGACGTGCGGCCTTGTGGTCCTTCTTGTCGGGGATGCCTTGCCGGATGCCTCGCTGGCGGAGGTAGGCGCGCGCGGACCTTGCTGTATGTCTCGTCGGCACTCACGCTGTCCTGCGTGCGACGAGGACGGCTGGTCTTCGGCGGGGAACGCGGATTTTGTCCATGCCTGATTCGAAATGGGTGCAGCCCACCCCTCGGCCTTCTCCTCCACCCGAACGGCCATCGCAGCGATCTCCCAAGGCCGCCCCCGCTCCCAACTGGGCTGGCGGGCGCGGGTGAGCACACCCATAGGGGGTGGGTCCGGCTGCAGGGCCCAGACCGAGCCCACGCGGCGCGGCGCGGAAGATCAGTGATCATCGTCGACGTCCGACCGCGTGAGCGATGAGGCGTATGCCATGGCGTGAGCCGCCTGCCCGCTGGCGAGGCCCGGACCGGGGCTCAGGGGGTCGACTGGAGAAGCGCAAGCGTCGACTCCAGTTCCTGGCGGGTCAGCCGTGCGGCCTCCTCCGCCTCGCCGGCCTCCACCGCCCGCACCACGTCGGCATGGGCGTCCTCGCCGTGCCGGAGGTCGGTGCCGCGCAGCCCGAGCAGGTCCAGGAGTTCGATCAGGCCCTCGCGGAGCACCGGCGCGAACTCCGCGAAAAGGTCGGTCAGGACTGGGTTGCGCGCCGCGGCCACGACCGCCGCGTGCAGGGCGATGTCGGCGTCGACGAAACCCGCGTCGTCGCCCTCGGCGGCCTTGCGCCGGCCGTCCAGCGCCTTCCGCATCGCCGTCACGTCCTCGTCGGTCCGGCGCTGCGCCGCGAGGCGGGCCGCCTCAACCTCCACCAGCATCCGCACCTCGTACACATCCGTCACCGCCGCCCTGCGCAGCCGGGCCGGCCAGTCCTCCGTCGGCCGGTTCGCGGTGACGAAGACGCCCGCTCCCTGCCGGGGCTGGACGAGCCCGGCGCCCGCCAGGGCACGCAGCGCCTCGCGGACCGTGGAGCGCCCCACACCCAGCTCCTTGGCGAGCGTCGTCTCGCCGGGGAGCTTCGTGCCAACCGGCCAGTGGCCCCGGACGATCTGCTCGCGCAGCCGCTCGGCGGCCTGTTCGACCAGAGGGCTGGGACGGACGGGACCGAGCGGCATGGGATCACCTGATTCTCTGATGTCCGGACTCCGAGGCTCCGACGCTCCGGATGGCGGGCGCGTCCGCCGGATGCCGGGGGCGTTCGCCGAGAAATCTACCGCAACTTGTCTGAGGAGCACTTGTCTGAGGAGCTGAGGAGTGGTTAGGGTACCGGCCATGATCCGCAATCCCCAACGCCCCGGTCCCATGCCGTACCACCGCTACCGCCCGTTCCAGGACCGCGTCCACGTCCCCGAGTTCGACCGTCTCTGGCCCTCCGCCCGGCTGGAGCGCCCCCCGCTCTGGGTGCCCGTCGACCTCCGCGACGGCAACCAGGCCCTCGCCGAGCCCATGGACACCGATCGCAAGCACCGCTTCTTCGAGCTGCTCGTCCGTACGGGCTTCAAGGAGATCGAGGTCGGCTACCCCTCCGCCAGCCGCGCCGACTTCGACTTCGTCCGCCACCTCGCCGGACTCGTCGGATCCGGGAGCTTCCCCGAAGACGTCACCCCGGTCGTCTTCACACCGGCCCGCCCCGAACTCATCGAGCGCACCTTCGCCTCCCTCGACGGCCTGCCCCGCGCAGTCGTCCACCTCTACATCGCGACCTCGCCGGTCTGGCGCGACACCGTCCTCGGCCGCGACCGCGCAGAGGTCCAGCGCACCGTCCACGAGGCCGCCACTCTCATGGCGCGGCTCGCCGAGACCCGCCCCGACACCGACATCCGCTTCCAGTTCTCCCCGGAGACCTTCAATCTCACCGAACCCGACTACGTCCTGGAGCTCTGCGACGGCCTCACCGCGCTCTGGGACGCCAGCCCCGACCGGCCGGTCACCCACAACCTGCCCGCCACCGTCGAGATCTCCACCCCCAACGTGTACGCGGACCAGATCGAGTACATGCACCGCCACCTCGCCCGCCGCGACGCGGTGATCCTCTCCGTGCACCCCCACAACGACCGCGGCACCGGCGTGGCCTGCGCCGAACTCGCCGTCCTCGCCGGGGCCCAGCGCGTCGAGGGCTGCCTCTTCGGCAACGGCGAACGCACCGGCAACGTCGATCTGGTGACCCTCGCCCTCAACCTCTACGCCCAGGGCGTCGATCCCATGCTCGACCTCTCCGACATCGACGCCGTCCGCGACGTCGTCGAATACTGCAACCGGCTCCCCGTCCACCCCCGCCATCCCTACGCGGGCGACCTCGTGCACACGGCCTTCTCCGGCACCCACCAGGACGCCATCAGCAAGGGGCTCGCCCGGCACGCGAAGGACGCCGCCGAGGCCGGGATCCCGCCGGAGCTCGCCCCCTGGAACGTCCCCTACCTGCCCCTGGACCCCGCCGACCTCGGCCGGGGCTACGAAGCCGTCATCCGCGTCAATTCCCAGTCGGGGAAGGGCGGAGTCGCCCATCTGCTCCGCACCCACCACGGCCTCGACCTGCCGGAGCGCATGCGCCCCGACGTCTCCCGGGCCGTCCAGGCGGTGACCGACGAAAGCGGACGCGAGGCATCCCCCGGCGACCTCCACGCGCTCTTCCGCACGGCGTACCTGGAGCCCGGCCGGGGCGCGGGCCTCGTGGCCCTGGAATCCTGGAGCACCGCCCACGACGCCGGCCACAGCACCGCAACTGACGTCGACACCGAGACCGAGACCGCCGACTTCACCGGCCGCAGCCACCGCTTCGCCTGCGTCCTGCGCGTCGGCGACCGCACCGTACCCGCCGACGGCAAGGGCAATGGGCCGCTCTCCGCCCTGGCCGACGCCCTCACGCGCGCCGGAATCCCCGTCGACGTCCTCGACTTCGCCGAGCACGCGGTCATCACCGGCAGCGCGGGAGAGGCCGCGGCCTTCGTCGAGTGCAGGGTGGGAGGCCGCGCCGTCTGGGGGGCCGGCCTCGACACCTCCGTCCTCACCGCCTCCGTACAGGCCGTCCTCTCCGCAGTGAACCGGGCGCACGAAGCGTGAGGCGGCTCCCCCGCCCGGCCGCGCCGCCACCCGTGTCCAGACCGCAACCGTCACCGTCGTCGGTGGGTGAAGTCACCGGGTGGCGAGATCGCCCCTGACCTTGGCGATCCCGTCCCTCCCCCACGGCCGGTCCGGAGCCCAGGCTGGCCCCATGACCGATGACGCGACCGATGACACGACTGACGACATGAACGACGACATGAAAATTGGGGCAATGATGAAGATAAGTGGCATGGTATTGCGCACACTCGGTGCGGCGACCGTAGGGGCACTCGCCTGGCTTGCGGTCACAAGCGGTGCCTCGTCCGCGTCCCCTCAGGGTGCAACCCACGTCGCGTCGGCCGCCGCCGAGACGCCGGGCTCCGCCGTCGAGACGCTCGCCTACCCCGACGCGGCCAAGATCCAGGCGGAACAGGGGATCATCCTGAAGCGAGGTGACGGTCACATTCTCCTCGCCGACTGCACGAGCGGCACCGATCTGATCCAGATCATGGCCCGCGGCAAGGGCAAGGTCTGCTTCCGTACGACTGGCATCAGCGGATACCTGGCCTTGGAGATCCCCGCGGTCTACAACGTCCGCGGCAATGACTACGCCACCAAGGTTGACCTGACCCTGGGCGACGATCACACCCAGTACGACATTGCCAAGAACACCTGGACGCCGGTCGGCGAGAGCACGGACCCGCAGGGCCGCGACCACATGCTCGTAGAGATCCGAACCAGCAAGTAGCAGCCGCAGCGCCCCTCCCCAACCGCCCCCTGAGCCGCGCCGGAAAGCCAGCGGACAGGCTGGAGCCGCCGAGGGGGTTCGACTCGGACGGCTGAGGCGGACGTACCCGCCATCCGACTCCAATGCGGAATGCGGAGCCCCTCGGCCGAACCCGCGCGGCCATCAGCGCTACCTAGACCAGCAGGCGCTCCCCTCGGCGCACGCTGCATCCTCCTCGCATCATTCAAAGGATCTTCATGTCCGTCAGAAGCACACGAACCGCATGGATCTCGGCGGCCGCAGCCGCCGCCGCGGCTGCAGGAATCGTCGCCGCCCCCTCGGCGGGAGCTGCCATAGGCACTGAAACGCCCGGCAACCATGCCTTCACGGCGAAAATCAACCTCGGTGAGCAGCAGGCATGCTCCGGGGCGTTGGTGGATCCCCAGTGGATCATCACCGCCGCCAGCTGCTTCGCCGTTGACGGCAAGCCCGCTCAGATCGGCAAGCCCGCCATCGCGACCACCGTCACGGTCGGGCGCACGGACCTGACCACAGCCAGCGGCGCCGTCGTCGACGCGTCCTATGTCATCCCCCACCCGGACCGTGACATCGCCATGGTCAGGCTCGCCAAGCCCGTCACCGGCGTCGTCCCCGTCAAGGTCGCCACCACCGCCCCGGCGGCGTCGGACAAGCTGACCGCGGCGGGATTCGGCCGGACCAGGACCGAGTGGGTGCCGAACAAGCTGCACTCCGCCGCCTTCACCGTCGCCTCCGTCGGCGACAAGTCGGTCGACCTCGATGGGTCGTCCGACGCGGTGATCTGCCAGGGCGACGCCGGCGGCCCCGCCCTGCGCGACAACAATGGCACCCCCGAACTCGTCGCGATCAACTCGCGCTCCTGGCAGGGCGGCTGCCTGGGCACCGACCCGAGCGAGACCCGCAACGGCGCCGTCAGCGCACGCCTCGACAACGTCAACGACTGGGTCCAGCAAACCCGCCTGGCAGCCATCGTTCCCGATGTCACTTCGGTGATGGCATCCGGTGACTTCAACCGCGACGGCTTCACCGACATCGCCGCCACCCTCAAGGACGGCAACCTCCACGCCTTCTACGGCCGCAAGGACGGCTCCTTCCAGTACGGGCGCCCTCTGTGGGCCACCGACGGAACCTGGGGCGCTGCCATCAGCAAGATGATCGGCGGTGACTTCAACGGCGACGGCATCACCGACATCGCCGCCGTCTGGAAGAACGGTTCCCTGCGCCTGTACACCGGCACCGCCGACGGCCCCCTCAACAACAACCGGCCCATGTGGATCGATGAGACGACCAACTGGAACCAGATGCTCCAGCTCACCCGTTTCAAGTCCGACTCCTCCGGCCGCGACGGACTGCTCGCGGTGTGGGACAGCGGGCCCAGGGGTTCCCTGTACGCCTACACCACCGGCCCCGACGGCAAGCTCACCGGTCAGAAGCGCACCATGTGGCGCGACGCCACCTGGGGCACCGTGCAAAAGCTCGCCACCGGTGACTTCAACGGCGACGGCCGCGACGACGTGATCGCCATCGCCTACGACGGATCCCTCTTCGGTTACAGCGGCAACGCCAAGGGCGGCCTCGACGACCGCGTTTCCATGTGGCCCGACACCAGCTGGAACGGAATGCCCGTCGTCCTGGCCGGCGACTTCGACGGCGACGGCAAGACCGACATGGGCGGTCTCTGGAACAACCAGCAGCGCTTCAACTTCTACAAGGGCAACGGCCAGGGCGCCATCGCCCCCGGCAAGAACGCCTGGCCCACCAACCCGTAACCCGGGACACCGCCGCGGGCCCCTCCACACAATCCGGAGGGGCCCGCGCACCGTGTCGTCACCGGCGATGCAATCGGCTTGTCACACACCCTGACTGGCGCGCTGTGCCTGGCCAGTGCGGCTTGCCGGGTGGGCGGCTGCCGTCGAAATGCCGTTATCGCCCCAAAGATTCGTATGTGCCGAGCGCACTCTCCCGCCTCGGCCAAGGCACGCGCCCGCCCGTCGGGCGCCGACAGCGAAGGACCGTCTTGGACACCACGTACTGGAGCCGGCGTCGAGTTCTCGGTGCCGTCGCCGCCACCACGGTTGCCGTCACCGCATCGAGCCTCGTCCTCAACCCGATCGCCGCACTGGCCGCCACCGTTCCACCGCCGGACGGCGGTGACGGTGACCCCTTCCGGCTTCCCGACACCGACCGCGCCAAGGTCGTCAAGGCATGGCTGCTGGGCGGCAGGGCCGTCCGTGCCGCTGCCGCCGCCGCGCTGGCCGGCACCGACGCCGACGTCCAGAGCTTCCTGGCCACGAAGCTGGCCTCGGAGACGGCCGAGGACAACCGCGTCGCGATCGCCCGCTCCCTCGCCGGCGGCGGCAAGGGCACCCGTCGCGAGTCCACATCCGCGATCGATGGCGGTGACTCCGCCATAGCCGCCTATCTCGCCGGCGGCTTCAAGGGCGCCGTCATGGAAGACCTCCGCGTGGCCACCTCCACGGTCATGGCCGTGGGCGGCAAGGCCGTCAACCGTGTCGGCAACGCCGCCCTGAACGACGGTTCGCAGGCGGCACTGGAGACGTTCCTCCTGGACGGCCAGTACTCGGCCCGCCTGGAGGACATGCAGGTCGAGGTCTCCAAACTCTCCTTCCAGGCGGGCCCGGAGGTGCAGAAGTACGCCACCCGGGCGCTCTCGGGCAGCGGGAGGGACGTCGAGTGGTTCCTGGAGATCGGCCAGCACATCGCGCGGGCCCGTGACCAGGAGTCCATGAAGATCGAGGAACTGGTCGCGGTCGTCCAGCGCGAAGGCAAGAGGGCCGACGCGATGACCAAGCAGGCCGAGGAAGCCTCGGCCCGCGCCGTCGAGGCCGCCGCCAAGGCCAAGGAAGCGGCCGAAAAGGCCGCCGTGGAGGCCCGGGACGCGCAGCAGGACGTGATCAAGTCCGGCAAGGCGGCGCGCAAGGCCGCCGACGCGGCCACAGGGGCCGCCGACGCGGCCCGAGTCGCCACCGTCGCCTCCCACGCCGCCATCCAGGCGTCACGCCGGGCCGCGTACGCCGCCACCGCCGCCGGCCAGGCGGCCGCCAACGCCGGATCGGCGGCCGCCAGGGCGTACAACGCGGCCATTGCGGCCTCCAAGGACGCGTCCCAGACCCAGGCCGCCAAGGACGCCGCCGTGGCCGCCCGCAACGCCGCTTCCCAAGCGCGCAGCGCCGCTGCGGCCGCCGACAGCGCGGCCACCGCCTCCGCCCAGGCCGCTGGCGCCGGGAGCGCTGCCGCGTCCGCCGCCCGCAACGCCGCTGCGGCGGCCAACGCGTCGGCCGAAGCCGCCGGAGCCGCCGGCGCGGCGCAAGCCGAGGCGGCCGAGGCCAAGCGCCAGGCGCAGATCGCCAACGCCAACGCGACCATCGCCACCAACGCGGCGGGCACCGCCCAGGCACTGGCCAACTCGTCCGCGGCCGCGGCCCGTGCCGCACGCGACGCGGCCAGCAGCGCCGCGGGCCACGCGGACAACGCCGCCGCGGCGGCGGAGTGGGCGGCGCGGTACGCCGGCCAGGCCGTGGAGTACGCGAAGAAGTCCACCGAATTCGCCAACGAGGCCACCAAGGCCGCGAACACGGCCACCGACGCGGTCGCCAAGGCCGTCGCGGTGGAGAAGGCCGCCCGCGAAGCCGAATGGCAGCGCCTGGACCAGGACACCCAGCGGGCGATCCAGGAGGTGCGGCTGCTCGCCCAGATCGAGCAGGACGAGCGAGCCGCCTACGCTGAGAAGCGCACCCAGGCAGAACAGGCCGCCCAGGCCACCAAGGACCTCATCGCCCAAGCCGAGGCCGCCCTCAAGGCCGGTGACACCACCCTCGCGACCGGGCTGGGCCGCAAGGCCGCCGTCGCCGTGATGAGCGGCTCCCACGGCACCTGGTCTCACGAGGCCGCGCGGTTCGCCCTGGCCGGCGCCGATTCCGACATTCATATCTGGATCGACACCGACCGACTGGTCGCCCAGCGCCAGGACGACCGCGAAACCAGCCTCTACCTCGCACGCACCCTGCCCCCGGACGTCGGGTCCGCGGCCGTCAAGGCCCTGGAGAGCGATGACCCCGACGCGGCCGGCAAATTTCTCGACGGCGGCCTGATCCAAGCGACCGTGACGGAAGCCCGCGTGGCGGTGTCCCGGGCCTTGGCCGCCAATCCGGGCAGGGCCGTCACCAAGGCCGCCAACGACGCGCTGGACGCCGGCACCACGGATGCCCTGTACCAGTTCCTCACCGTCACCGGCGAGGCGGCCCAGCGCGAGGACGACGCCGTGGCCACCGCCGCCCTGCTCGCCTCGGACAAGGCCGGCCCCTACACCAGGGCCCACGCCCAGGCGGCGCTGGAGGGCCCGACGTGGATGCGCCGGAACTTCATCGGCTCGGTGCAGTACAAGACGGCGCAACTCGACGCCGACTCCGCGAGCCACATCGCCGCCATGCAGGGAGCCATCGCGGCGGCGTCGAAGATCGCGCAGAAGGCGCAGGAGGACGCCGCCCGCGCCCAGCAGGCGGCGGCGCTCGCCCGCAACGCGGCTGCGGAGGCCGTGGACTGGGCGAACAAGGCTCAGGGCTGGGCCGCCCAGGCCGCGACGTCCGCGCAGCAGGCGAGGGCGAACGCCGACGCGGCCGATAAGTCGGCCAAGGACGCGCAGGCCGCGGCCGACCGGGCGAGCCAGGCGGCGGCCACGGCCCGTACCGCCGCGCGTTCGGCGAACTACTCGGCCAACCGCGCCTTCGAATCGGCGCGCAGCGCGGCCGCATCGGCCAACGCCGCCCAGGCATCGGCGGCCTCCGCCCACGCTTCGGCCACCCAGGCCGGCCAGGACGCGCAGACGGCGGCCCAGGCGGCGAGCCAGGCCCACCAGATCGCCGCCGACAAGCGGGCGCAGGAAGTGGCCGCGGCGGCCCGGCAGGCAGCGGCATACGCCCAGGCGGCGAAGGATGCCGGCAAGTCACTAGCCGACGCGGCCGACAACGACACCATCCGGGGCGGGGACACCCCCTGGTACAAGGACGTCAAGTGGTATGCCAACGCGATGAGCTGGCAGAGCACCGGCCTGGGATACGCCAGCGCATTGGCGGGCCTGGGCGGTCTGCTCTTCCCGCCCGCCGCGCCCATCCTGGAGCCCCTGGCCCTTGGCCTGGGCATCGCCTCCATGGCGTCGGCCGGGATCAGCTCGATCTTCACGGGCATCGGCTACGGCTGGAACAGCAGCGAGTTCTGGAAGTCCGCCGGCGGCACCGCCCTGGGAGCCCTCACCTTCGGCCAGTCCCAGTGGATCGGCTCCCTGTCCAAGGCCGGCGAAAAGGTGGTGGCTCCCATCGCCACGAAGATCACACAGTTCGGCCATGACCTCATCTCGCCGGTCACCTCCACCCTGTCCTCGCTCTTCGACTGACGGGCCGGACGGTGACGGCAGTCTGAGCACGCGGTCGGGCCGGGGGCATACGCTGGCAGCCTCTGGCCCGACCCGGAAGGGAAACCGACATCCTCGCCCGTCTCCCCCTCGGCTGGCTGGTGGCCACGGCCGTCTTCGCCGCCTGCATCCTTTGTGTCGGTGTCCACCGCTGCCTCGGGATGCGCAGACCGACCGCCGTCGCGGCCGGTCTTTCCGTCGTCTTCCTGCTGGTGATGACAGGGATGGGCGCCGTGGGCGCCGTGCCCTGGAACGCCCGGCAGATGATGGTCATGTACTCCTTCACCTGGGTCGGCTTCACCATCGGAGCGATCCCGTCGGGCAGGTTCCTCCGCGAGCACCTCCGCTCCGGCGGACAGCAGCTGGCACCGCAGGACGGCGGCCGCGTGCTGCCGGTTCGTCATGTGGTCTTCATGTGCTCGGCCGTCTCCGCGATGCTTCTCCTGGCTTACGGACTCGTCACCTGATCGACCGACCGGGGTACAAGCCAGCCAGACAGTCGGCCGGTGGACACCATCCGGTGGACAGATCCGCCTGTGACATCGGGGTGACCTGCACCCGGTGGAGGGGTTCGGAGCGGGCACCGTTGTGCTCTTGGCGGGCGCGGTCTGCCGGCGGTGGGCGGGGACGGCGGCTTCGGCCGGGGTCGGCCGTCCGGGTGCTGTGTCGGGGGGTGTGGCGGTGGAGCGGGAGCGGGCGGCCAACAGCCTGAGGGCTTCCGCCTCGGCGCTGTGGTGGTCGCTCGTGCGGTCCATGGGGCCACCCCTTCGCGCGTCATGCCGGCGCCTACACCTTCGGCGTCGGGAAGGCCTGCGGGCAGGGGCAAGTCCGGGGGCAAACTGGGGTCATGACCACTGGGGAGTTGATCCGGGAGCTGCGGACGGCGCACGGTTGGTCCCAGGCACGCCTGGCGGACGAGATCAACACCGTCAACGGGACGTCGTTGACGCGGGAGTACGTGGCGCGGTGGGAGCGCGGCAAAGTGGCGCCGAGGGGCTTCTATCTCGCGGCGCTGTCGCGGGTGCTGGATGTGCCCTTAGCCGTTCTGGAGGACCCGATGCTGCGACGTACCTTCCTGACCGACGCGGCCGGTACCGCCATAGCGCCCGTGGTCGCCTCCGACTTGTTGGCGCGGGGGTTCGCCGCCCGCCTGGCCGGCAGCCCCGACGTCGAGGAGTGGGAGGCAAAGCTCGACCGCGTACGGGAGCGACTACATGTCCATGGGCAGCGCCGACATCCAGCGCCGCGTCGCGGGGGGAACTGGTGGTCATCCAGCAACAGCTCGACCAGCCACGCCTGTGGGCGGCCGCCAGCCGGCTGATACCCCTGTAAGCCAAGACGTTCCCCGGCTCCGACGGGGCGGCCGCCGTGCGCTGCTACCGCATGGCCGCCGCCGACGAATCCGGCGACACCGACAGCCGCGTGGGGGTACGCGGACGGGCCGCCATCGCCCTCGGGTACGAAGGCGCCTCCCTCGGAGTCGCGGACGTCCTCGCGGACCAGGCCCTCACCCTCAGCGGCGAGTCGCGGCCCTCACTCGGCCTGCTCAACGCCGTCTACGGCAAAGCCCACGCCGCCGCCCTCCGCGGCGACCACCACACCGCCCGCACCCTCGACACCCAGGGACAGCGGCTCTTCGACAAGGTGGAGTCGTACGAGCAGACCTCCGACTACGCCGTCCCCTGGTGGCGGCTCAACGTCTTCCGCTCCCTGCTCCTGGCCCGCCTCGGCGACGAACGCTCCGCGACCGACGCCCAGGACCAGGCGCTGGCCGCGCTCCCCACCAGCCTGCCGCGCTTCGCCACCCACCTCGAACTCCACCGCGGCCTCATGCTCGCCCGGTCCGGCGACAAGACGGGCGGCATCGCCCACGCCACCACCGCGATGAACGCCCTGCCCCCGGAAAAGCACAGCCTCACCCTGCGCATGCTCGTAGGCGAGATCACGGTCTGAGCGGGACCCCGCCGCCCACTTTCGCGGCGGCGGAACCCCACCCGGGCCGGGCCGTCGCCACTACGGATCAGACGGCCACCCCCGCACGACTGCGCACCAGGTCCTCGCAGCGGATCTGGCCGCCGGGGTGCCACTCCAACACCGGTGCGGCAGCCGTCCCGTGCTCCGCGCACCGCACCAGGCCCCCGCAGTCATGCCGCACGCACCCGCACTCCACACCAGGGCAGTGTGGGGCACGCCGTGGCGGATGACGCCGTCACCGGCATGGTGGGCGCCGCCCCGTAGTCCGGCCGGCCAGGACAGGGCGACGTACGCCCACCCGCGCCCGGGCTGGTCCCGCTCCACCAGGCGCACGTCGCCCACCACGGCGAGCGGCTCCGGCCCGGGCACGGGCATGAGCAGCTTCTTCACGGTCAGCCCCGACGCCGCCGCGCTCCGCTCCGCCAGCACGGTGGCGTCGTCTTCCGCGATCCAGCCGGACAGACGGTCCGTTCCCTCGGGTTCGTCGGCCAGGACCAGGTGCGGGTCGGCCACACGGAGCGTCGGCAGGCGCCCACCCGACCCGTACACCGACAGGCCCGCCATCGGCACCACGGCGGGCATGGTCAGCTTGCCGTGCGCCAGCAGCCAGGCCACCACCGCCTGCCGGTCGAACAGCGGCCTGGTGTCCGTACCGCCCACCGGTCGGGGAAGCCGGGCAGGCGACGGCGCCAGACCACCAGCGCGGCCCGTGCCACACCTGCTATCCGCGCGGCCGTCCCCAGGAACACCCTGTCCTCACCCGGCCGCCGGCCGCACCCGCTCCAACAAGGCGACGTCGAACGCCGAGTAGAGCGGGACGTCGACCACGCCCCCGGCGGACCGCCCGTAGTCGACGGTGGCCGTCCCGACCGGGGACACCCACCCCAGCCGCACGACGTGATCCCAGTCGATTTTACCGACTGCTCGATCGACCGGGACGTCCGCTACCTGCGCTGATGCGTCACGTATGTGTCAGCGATGGGAGAGTTGAGCGACACCAGTTCCGATCGCGTAGTTGCGGGGCCCGTGCGCCGAGGGTCTCGAAGGCCGCCGGCGGACCCAACGCCAGCGCCCGGAACTGCACCTCGTCGGCGCCGGTGGTGAGCGTGGCGTGTGCACGATCGACGTGGGTGAGAGCAGTGGGGCGTTGGCAGTCCTGGCCCCGCGATGGACGCGAAAACGCGTTGGCTGACTGCCGCCGAGGTGCGAAGATACGGCTGTTTCCCATGCGGAGGGCCGTTGTTCGTTTTCGTTTGTGCAAGGTGCGATGCCGAGCTGACCGTCCCGTTGTCCCAGGTCTCCCTTCCGGCCCACGCCCGTCAGAGCTACGGGAACGGGGTCCAGCTTCCGGTGCTCATGGAGTCGGGGACGTTCGCCGTGGACCCGGACCCCTGGGGACGACCGTGGCGGATGTGGGACGAGATCGATCCGGGCGAGGCGGAGGCACGCGGCATCTACGCGCCGGTCTACGCCCTGTCCGACAGCGCGCCCGACGCGGCCGTCATCGCGCCCGGTGATATCCGCGGAACCCGGCTGATCCCCGAGAAGCGCGGCGGTGCCTGCTGTGGCCTCGACGGGGCCGACGGCCCCAACTTGGCCTGCGTGGCATGCGGCCTGCCTGTGGCGACCAGGATCGACGACTGCTCGCTCTGGCAGGCAGTGCGGCTCAGCTCAGACGCCGTGTACCGCGTCCCCCTAGACGGCGTGGACGCTGCGCCGCGCTCCTGGGAGGAACTGACCGAGAACGGGGAGAGCACGCCCCCGTTCGAGCCAATTGCCACGTGGGGCGGACGGCTCGGGTCGAGCCACTACTGGTCATGGAGTCCGCAATGGGAGGCGGCAGCTGGCCAGGCGCTCGCCCACCTACTGGTCGCCTCCGAAGGGCAACCGGTGAAGGTCCCAGGCGGCCTGACCGGGGACGTTTTCCAACGCACGCTCGACGCCCTGCTGCCCGCGGGCCCGCCGAAGCGGCGCGCCGTCCTGGCTGGACCGGGACGGCCCGCTCCCGACGCAGGCGTCGACATCCTCCTGGTGCCAATCCATCCGCAGACGGGTCAGACCTGGACCCCGCCCGGCCCGGTTCCATCGGCATACCCGGTGCCGCTGCCACTGGGGGTGTGGCTGTGGTTGGTATCCCCGCAGCCGAACTTGCCGGTTCCTGCGTCGGGCGGCATACCCCATGACGTCCTCCGCGACGACCCGCTTCCGCCGCGACCCAATTACCTGTTCCGGGCCGACAGGGGAACGTTCCAGCACGCCCTGGTCCGGCTACCAGCCGTTCGCAGCCCGTGGCTGCGCGAGATCCTTGCGAACCTCACGCAGTACACGTCCACCGGCCCTTTCTAGCGCCATCGTCCGCCGGTCAGTGGGGCCTCTGGTCGGGCAGGAGAGCTTCGAGGAGCTCGGCTTCGAGGTCGGCGATTCGCTTGTCGGCGAACCGTAGGTTGGAGCGGGCGCCCTCGAGGCGTTCCTGCAGGGTGCGGTGCTCACGGGTGAGATGGTGGACGCGGTGCTTGAGGGTGGTGTTCTCGGTGACGAGTACCTGCACGGACTCGCCGGGGACCACCTGGTCGAAGTCCCGTAGCTGTCCCATGGATTCGCCGATCTGCTGCCGCTGGGTGAGCACCTCCTTCTGGACGCCGGTGAGTTCAGCCTCGGCGTTGAGGGCGCGTTCGCGCCAGGTGGCTTCGATGTGGTCGTGCTGTTGCTGGGTCTGGCGGTCGTGGCGGCTTCGGCTGTCGGTGGCCGCCTGCTGGACGAGCGCGCGGGCGTCGGTGTTCTCGTAGAGGAACGTGGCAGAGACGTCTGCCCGCTGGGCGACGGCCCGGACGGTCAGGCGGCTGCGTTCGCGTCGGAGCTGGCCGATCGCGGTCTTGACCTGTTCGAGCTTCTGCTCGGTCTGTCGACGGCGTGCGGCGATGACCGCGGCAGTGGATTCCGGTCTCATGCGGCCTCGTCCTCTGTTTCGTGCCGGGCGAGTTCCTGGGCTCGGAAGGCGGTACTCCAGACCCGGCCCGAAGTAGTCCTGCGGCCGGCGCAGGTCGAGCGTGAGGGCCTCGTCCAGCAGGCCGAGGGCCTCCAGGGCCTTCTCCAGGCCGGTGATTGCGCGGGCGGTCGGCTCGAACACCTCGTGCAGGAAATCGGCGGTCGCGCCGTCGGGTGCGCGCTCGGCCAGCGTGCGCCACTGCTCGCGCTTGCGGTGCCAGTAGACGAGATCGGCGCCGGACAGGACGAACTTGTCGCAGTTGTGGCAGTCCATTTTCCAGGGGCAGGTGTCGCCGTTGACGACGGGCTGGAACGTGCAGAACCCGCCCTCGGCTGGCGTGGACCGGCGGGTGAGGTCAATGGCCAGCGCTTCGGCCTCCTCCCGGCTCATCGGCTCGCCGCTGGAGAGCAGGACGCCAGGCTCGACCGAGCCTGGCCCGGAGACCCAGACCGCGTTCAGCGCGTCGTTGAGCCGCGGGTCGGTGTTGGCCAGGTGGGTGTAGTGCTCGGCCATACGCTCGGAGACTGCCCCAGGTAGCGCTTGATGTGGGAGAGGTTCGCCCCGTTGCGCAGGAGGTTGGTGGCCAGGGTGTGCCTGACCTGGTGCGGGACGCAGTGCGCAATGTCGAGCGTGTCGACCCGCAAACGCTGCTGCTGAAAGTGAACGAAGCCACCCGGTAATGCGGCATGCTCCTCGTCGGTGAACGAACCTTCGTCGAGAACAGCGGTCGGGCTGCCGCCCCGGCCCTGCCGCTGACGCGCGTCGATGACCACTATCTCGGGCATGGCACCGGGGCGGTCGTCAGCAGCATCGTCAGGTCCAGCGCGGGCGCGCTGTGCGTCAACGCGCCGACCGAGATGAGGTCGACTCCCGTCTCGGCGATGGCGCGGACGCTGTCCAGACGGACGGTGCCCGAGGCTTCCAGCAGGATCCGAGAGGTGTCGGCACGCTCGGCCCGGATTTTCACGACCATTTCGATGTCGGCCACCGGCATGTTGTCGAGCATGATCCAGCGGGCCCCGGCATCGAGGGCCTCAACGGCCTGCGCCACGGTCTGCACCTCGACATCGGTCTCCACCTTCTGCCCGGTGCGCGCCATCCCGCGCCGGACCGCGTCGATCGCGGTGGTCACGCCGCCTGCCGCGGCGATGTGGTTCTCCTTGAGCAGCACCATCGCCGCGAGGTTGAGCCGGTGGTTGCGGCCGCCGCCGACGGTGACCGCGTACTTGTCCAGGGCGCGCAGGCCCGGCGCCGTCTTGCGGGTGTCCAGGATGCGCGCCTCGGACCCCGCCACAGCCTGGACGTAGCGGTCGGTGAGCGTCGCGATGCCGCACATGCGCTGCAGGAAGTTCAGCGCCGTACGCTCCCCGGTGATCAGGCTGCGCGCCGAGCCGGACAGGCGCACCAGGACATCGTCGCCGGTCAGCCGGGCGCCGTCGGGGACGAGCGCTTCCACTGTGACCTCGGGGTCGACCTGGGCGAAGACCTCGGCGACCACGGGAAGACCGCCGGCGATGCCGCATTGCCGGGCGCGGATCTCGGCCACGGCCGCCATGCCTTCGGGAACGCTCCACGCGGTGCTGATGTCCTGACCCGACTCATCCTCGGCCAGGGCAGCGGCGACGGCGGTTCGCGCCGCCTGTGAGGGGAACTCTGTCATGGTCCGTGGTTTCCAGTTCTGTGGTTACGGGCCGAAAATCCGAGGTGTCCCGCGCGTGGACCGCTGTCAGAACCGGTTGCGCTGGCACCCTCGGCAGCAGTGGGCGGGGCGCTTGGCAGCCCACCGCTGCGACCACTCGGTGACCGAACGCAGGGCCTCGCGGGCGTCGTGGCCGAGCGGGGTGAGGCTGTAGCTGCCGTTGCACAGCACCTCGGCGAGTCGAGCCTCTTGGAGCTGTGAGCCTTCAGTGAAGATCCGACTGGACCTCGGTCAGTCGATGCCTTCGACGATGCGGAAGTCGCGCTCGACGCCGTCGGAGAGGGCGACCAGCGCCTCCTGGTAGGCCGCACTCTCGCGCGCCGCGACGGCCTGCTCGAAGCTGTCGAACTCGATCAGGACGGTGCGCTCGGCAATTCCGGCGTCATACGCCACGACCCGACCACCACGGGTGAGGACCCGACCGCCTCCGGCCCTGACGGCCGGAGGGGCCAGCTTGTTGTAAGCAGCCAGCTTCTCAGGGTCGGAAATGGTGCGGTAGACGCTGACCCAGTAGCCCTTGGGCATGGAACCTCCAGTGTCGGGATGAGTGCATGTGACGTAGATCAGTGTGCCGAGATCGGCTCGGTGCCGGGTTCAAGGGGCAGGCGGAGCGCCCTGACGGCGAACGAGATGGCGTGGTACCAACCGCAGATCAAGACCAGATCGAGTGCGGCATCTTCATCGGCGACAGCGACCAGGTTCGCCCAGGTGTCGTCGGAGAGGTCAAAGGTCGCATGGAGTTCGTCGACCGCTTCGAGCACGGCACGATCGGTGGTGTGCCAGCAGTCGTCCGTCGGCCTTCCCTTCGCGAGGGACGCGAGCTGCGCCGCGTCGAGTCCCACCTTCTCGGCGAAGCCCGCGACGTGCACAGCCCACTCGTAGTCGGCGCCACACAGCGCGGTGGTCCGGTCGATGGCCAGCTCGCGCTGGCGCGGAGTGAGAGCGGAGCGCCGAGAGAAGTAGTAGCTTCCCCAGCCCGCGATGGAGCGGGCGAGCCCGGGCCGGCGGGCCCACACTCGGAACAGCTGGATGGGGGGATGCCCGAGGAGCTCAAGGGCCTCGCTGGCTCCCTCGCCATAGGGCGGCGAGAGCGGCTCGATGCGAGGCTGCTTCGATTTCAGAGGCATAGCGGGACGTTAACATTGACGCTTCGGAAAGGGAAGCAAATGACACGACCAACACCACTCCCAGGCCGCCGGGTCCGCGGCTCGCACACGGGGCGCCCGATCATGGCGCTCCTGGACCTCTTGGGCCGACGCTGGGCGCTGCGAGTCCTGTGGGAGCTACGGGACGACTCATGTCCGACCTTCCGCCAGCTCCAGCAACGATGTGGCGGCGTCTCATCAAGCGTCCTGGCAGACAGGCTTCGCGAGCTCGGACAGGCCGACCTCGTCGAGCACGCCGGCGAGGGGTACCTGCTCACTGAACAGGGCAGGACCCTTCAAGAATCTCTCGCCCCGCTCGATGCTTGGGCCTCCGGTTGGCGGCCCAAGGCGGCGGACTGACGGCCGTGACGGCAGGACGGGCTCAGTCTCTCCAGTGGTCACAGAGTGTCGCGACTCCATGTTCATCGGGACCGGTGCCAGCCTTGCTGCCGAGGCTCCCCACACCGCCTATGCGCGCGCTCTTACTTCTGCGCAAGACCCGCGAGGCCGCTGGGCGCTCCCGCGAGCAGCAGGCCGAGCTGATCGGCGAAGCCCGTGGTGAGGTTTTCGACCTGGAGAACCTGAAGCGGTGGGAGACCGGCCGCCGTCTGCCTACGCCGGTCTGATACCCGGCGCTGAGCGCGGCGTACGGGATCGCGGTGGACGAGCTCCGCCGGGCGGTGGCAGCCTCACGGAAGTGGCGACGCGAGCAGGGAGAGGAGAGCCCGGACGTGAAACGGCGACGGTTCATGGGAGTGACGGGAGCGGCGGCGGGGATGGTCGCCCTGCCCGGCATCGCGCAGGCTCGCGAGGGCATCGACCGCGGCCTCGCTCATGGCGGCAACGCTGGTGACCTCGCCTACCTGCACGCCGCGTTCGAACGCCACCGCGGCGGCTACAACGGCCGTTCGCCCGAGACCGTCCTCACCGAGATGCATGCCGACCTCGACCTCCTCGCGCAGGTCCTCAAGCGTTCGCACCCGGCGAGCGAGCGGGCGGATCTGGCGCGGACGGCCGCCGGTATCACCGGGCTCGTGGCCATCGTCCAGCACGACCGGGGCGACCAGACCGACGCGTTCAGGTGGTTCGCGACCGCCGAACGCGCAGCTCGGGAGGCCGGAGACCGGCGCATGACCGCGTGGGTGCTGGCCCGGCAGGCCATGGTGCCGCTCAACTACGGCGCCCCCGAGGCGGCAGCCAGGATCGCCCGGCAGGCCCGCCGCGAAGCCGGGCGGACCGCGACCGGCGCCGGCGCACTCGCGGCCGCGGTCACCGCGCGGGCCCTGGCGGCCGCCGGGGACAGAGCCGGAGCCCGGGCTGCCGTCGCCAATGTCGACACCCTCGTCGAACGCCTCGACGGGGCCGAGCGCGCCGATACCTGGTTCGGATACCCGGAGCAGAAGCACCGCGTCCACCTGTCGCAGGCGTACACGCTCCTGGGCGACACCCGCGCCGCCCACACCCAGCAGGAACACGCCCTGGAACTGACCGACTCCCCGTCCGTGATGACGCGAGCGCTCATCGCGGTCGACACCGCGGCATGCCTACGTGCGGACGGCGACCAGGCCGAAGCTGCCACCGTGGCCGTCGGCGTGTGGGAACGGCTCCCCGCCGCCTACCGTGAGGGCCTGATCAGGTCCCGGGCCGAAGCCCTGCACCGACAGCTCACCGGCCGCGCCCGAGACCTCCTCGGAGAGGCCCTGCTCGCATCGTGACGGAATCCTGCCCGCACCCGTCAGCCCTCCTCGTGACTCCAGGATGTGGTCTAGTACTGCAACGGTGTTTGCTGTAATGGTTTGTTGGCTTCTGGTGTGTGTGGCCGCGTCGTTTGTAGTGGCTGATGCGGGCTTGGATTGTCGTCGCCGTCGCCGGTGTGACCAGTGCAGGACATGGTCGATGGGTGCCGGGCGGCGGTGGGTGAGGCGGTGGATCACTCCTGCTGCGGTCCCGAAATTGCCCGCACCTGTGCCGTACGTGATACCGGCAGCGCGCTTCAGTCCCGCCAGGCCGTCCCCACGGCTTCGCTGAGGGTTGAGCGCTTCTGCCAGGGAACCAGCAGTATCAGGCGGTCGACCACGTGTCCCAGCCAGTCGGGGTCACCGAGGCGGTGCGCCTGGTCCGCGGCCACGACCTGCGACAGCATTTCCTCCAGGAGCACGGTGTCGAAGAGGCGGTAGGCACGTGTGTGCCGGGTGAAGGTCAGCTTGCGGTCCTCGTAGGGGTGGCGGAGTGTCATGTCGATATGTCCACCACCACGTCCGTTGAAGGGGCCGGGGAGGTTGCCGAGCATGCCGAGCAGTGAGTACTGCCCGTGATTCGGCTGCCCTCGCCCGATGTACACCCTGACCCCGAGCATGATCCTCGACCACGGGATCGACTCGCCGTCCCCGCCGCGGCCCCGTCGGTGCAGTCCCTCGGTACGGAACTCGATGCAGGATCCGCCGGGCCGATGGCCATCGCCCAGGACCCATACACCGTCGACGAGTTCGAGGGGCCCGAGGGCCGTGCGCGGGTTCACCATGCGTTCATTTGAGCACATGGCCCCCGCGGACGGACCGCCGACCGGTACCGACGGCAGCGGAACGACACCCACCGCGGCGCACCACAAGGGTCGGCGGCATGAGTGCCGCCGACCCTTGCGGTGCTTGCGCGTCGTGACCTGCTAGAAGAGGGACAGCAGGCTGGTGACGGGTGAGACGAGGTCGTGCCCGAATTGAGTGATCTTCGTGGCGACCTTTCCGCCGCCGACAGCACCGATCCACTTGGACTGGCCGAAGGTGAGGACACCCAGGGCGGTGCTCGCGAGGGAGGACTTGAACTGGCTGCTCGTCCACCCGTAGCCGATGCCGGTGAACAGCGTACTGAGCCCGGAGAAGGCCATCGAGGTGTATCCGAAGCCGGTGGCCAGGGCCTCGACGAACGGGACCGCGGGCGGGAAGAACAAGCCGATGCCCAGCCCGGCCAGGCCGGTGAAGGCCGAGGCGAAGCCGAACATGATGCTGAGGGCGTTCGAGGCGTCCGCCATCCACCGCGCGTCCTCCTTCCACCAGGGAAGGCCGCCCTTGACGCTGTCGTTCTCGGGTTTGTCGCACGGGTTCAGCCCGGCGTCCTTGGCCGCCTTCGCTTCCTCGGCGGCCTTCTTCGCCGCAGCGGCGACTTCGGCCGCCCGCTTGTCCAGGGCGATCTGGTGGGCCTGGCTCGCAGCGGTCGCAGCGGTCTTCGCGTCCTGGCCGGCCTGGACCGCGGAGGAGTGGGCGGAGGCGGCGGATGCCTGGGCGGCGTTGGCGGAGGCGACCGCGTTGAAAGCGGCGTCCACCGCACGGTTGGCCGAGTAGTTCGCCGAACGCGCGGCGGTCCGGGCGGTGGCAGCCGCCTGCTTCGCCCTGTCGGCCGACGCCTGTGCGGACGCGGCCGACTTCTCGGCGTTGCTCGCGAGGGTGTCCGCCTCCCGCGCGGAGGTGGCGGCGTTCGAGGCCGACTGGGTGGCCTTGTTCGCCCACTCCAGTGCCTCGTTCGCGGCGTTGCGGGCCTTGGCGGCTGCCTCCTGGGCGCGGGCGGCGTCCTCCTGCGCCTTGTGGGCGATCTTCGCGGCCGCGGCGATCGCTCCCTGCATCGCGGTGATGTGGGTGGCCGAGTCGTAGTCGAGCTGCGCGGTCTTGTGCTGCACCGAGGCGATGAAGTTGCGGCGCATCCATGCGGGGCCCTCCATCGCCGCCTGCGCATGGGACTTGGTGTACGGGCCCCCCGTGCTGAGGAGGGTCGCGGTGGCGACGGTGTCGTCCTCACGCTGCGCCGCCTCATACGTGCTGCCGAGGAATTCGGACAGGGCCTGGGGGGTACCGGCGTCGAGTGCGTCATTCGCCGCCTTCGTCACCGCGCGGCCGGGGTTGTTGGCCAGGACGCGGTTGACGGCGACGCGGTTGTCCATCGCGGCGGCCTGGACCACACCGGTGACGAGGAAGTCCGTCGCGGCATCCGGGGCGCTGCTCGCCAGCGCTGCGGTCGCGGCGGAGGCGATGTCCGGGGCGCAAGTCTTGGCGAGGTAGAGACTGGTCTCCCGGTCGTCCTGCCGCTGCGCGATCCGGCGGTCCGTGTCGAGCCAGACGTGCACGTCCGAGTCCGTGCCCGCCAGCGCGAACCGCGCCGCCTCCTGCGACCAGGACCCCTTGGACGCCATCAGGGCGATGGCCGCCTTGCGCCCGAGGGAGGCCGCACCCCCCAGGTCACCCGTCTTGAGGGCCGACTCGGCCTGGGCCACGAAGTCCTTGGTGACCTGCTCGGCCTGCTCGGCCTGGGTACGCCGTTTGGCGTACTCGGCCTTCTCCTGCACTTCTACCTGCGCCAGCAGGCGGGTCTCCTCGATCGCCTGCTTCATGTCCTGGTCCAGCCGCTGCCACTCGGCCTCCCGCGCGCTCTTCTCCACCGCGACCGCCTGGATGACGGCGTCGGTGGCGGTGTTCGCGGCCTTCGTGGCTTCGTTGGCGAACTCGGTGGACTTCTTCGCGTACTCCACCGCCTGGCCGGCGTACTGGACGGCCCAGTCGGCAGCGGCCGCCGACTTCTCGGCGTGGTCGGCCGCGCTGTTCGCGGCATCGCGTGCGGTCCGCGCGGCGGTCGCCGCGGCGTTGGCCAGCACCTGTGCGGTGCCGGCGGCGTTGGTGGCGATCTGGGCGTTCGCGCCGGCGATCTGCGCCTGTCGCTTGGCCTCCGCGGCCTCGGTCTGGGCCGCACCCGCGGCGCTGGCCGCGGCGGCCGAAGCGTTCGCGGCGGCCGAGGCGTTGCGTGCTGCCGAAGCGGCGGCGTCCCCGGCCCCCGCGGCCTGGGACGCCGCGCCGGCGGCGAAGTCGGCGGCCGTGGCGGCACTGCGCGCCTGGGCCGCGGCCGTACGCGCGGCGACGGCCGCGTCCTTGCAGGCGGCTGCCTGAGAAGCGTCCTTGGAAGCGGCGATGGCGGCGCCGTACGCCCGGGCGGCGGCTGAGCCCGCGCTGGCCGCGGCCTGACTGGCGGCAGCGGCCGCGTAGGCGGCCCGGCGCGAGGCCTGAACAGCGGCATTGGAAGCGCTCATGGCGACGCGAGCCGAGTCGGCCGCACCCTTCGCCGCCTCGCCCGCGTTACGGGCCGCCTTACCGGCCTTGGCCACGTCGTTCTGTGCGGCCTGCGCCTCGGCCGCGGCGTTCTCCGCCGCTTCCTTGGCCTTCGACGCCGCCTCCACGGCCCGGGCACCGGCTTCCACGGCCTGCTTCGTCATCGCGTCGGCCTTCTTGCCTTCGCGCTGGACGACCGCCACGAGCTCCTGGATCTTCGAAGCCTCCTGGTCGCGGGCCCGGGCGATGAACTGGCCGGTCTCAAGGAACCATTCGACGTCGCCAGCGGTGCCGGAGAGCGCCCGGGAGGCGTACTTCTGCACCTCCGGACCTGCCTGCACCATCAGCTTTGAGGTCTCGACGCGCATGTCCTCCTCGCGAGCCGTGTACTGCCCGTCGGTGAGGAACGCCTCCAGCGCGGCCTGGGAGCCGTCGTTCATGGCGGCGTTGCCGACGCGGTTCACGGCCTTGCCGCCACCGGCCATCACCGTGGCGGTGGCAACCCGCAGGTCTTCGGCGATGGCTCCCTTGAAGCCACCCGCCAGGTAGGCGGCAATGGCGGAGTCGCCGCCGTTGATCGCGGCCACGGCCTCGCGCCGACTGCCCTTCCCGCCCCGCACCAGGGACGTGATGATCGCGACCCGGTTGTCCATGGCCGTGTCCGAGGGCAGTTTCACCGCCAGGAAGTTCTGTACCTCCGCGTCAGACCCGGTCAGTGCCGCCGCGGCTGACGCACGGACGGCTTTGCCGCCCAGCAGCCACGCCTTGACGACCTTGGCCCGGTCGGTGTCCGGCAGCAGGAAGGGGTCACCGTTGTCGTCCGCCGGCGGCACGGCGGCCCAGGCGGCCGCCGGGTTGAGCACGAGGCTTGAGGTGGCGATGGCAGCCGTGGTGGCCGCGACGGCGCCGAGGATGCGCCGCCTGCTCCAATACATGGTGTCCAAAACGTTCCTTAAGGATCAGTGCCTGGTCGGCAGCGCGCGTGACGGCATCGCCAGACAGCGAGTTGTTTTGGCTGCACCCGTGTCCCTCGGCCCGTAGGGGAATCGAGGGTGACGCGATGGGCGCGCACCATCGACCCTATGCGCCCATGAACGGGTTGAACACCCGTCACCATAAAAGAGAATGCGCTTCGCGGCCCTCACCAAAACCTGGAATGAAACCTTCCGCGGACAAGGTGTGGAAGTCAATATTCCGAAACAGCAAAATGGGCGGGTAAACGTGGCGCACGTCTCACGGGGCAGGTTGCCGGTTTGTCCTGGTTTGTTGTCAATATATCGATGGACGGGCACCGAGGCAGGTGTTTCTATACGGAGGACCTTGAGGGGCTACCCACTTCTCCGCCGCCATCCCCCTTTCCCTTACGGGAGGTTATGGAAAACTGGGCGCGCAGTTACGATCTTGCTGGGAGCGGGGGATTCCAGGGGTGATGCGCTCGCGGCCGAGCGCATCACCCATTGGTCATGCCTTCGCCTCCCGCATTGGCGCACGTTCCCTGTACTTACTCATGGAATCGACGACTAGGAAAACGATGAAGGTAAGCAAGGCAATTCTACGATCCGTTGGCGCGGCCCTGTGCGCGGGCGCCCTGGCATGGGTCACGTTCGCGAGCGGAGTGACGGGTGGGACGACCGTTGCCGCAAGTGGTGCCGGAATGAAGGCGGTTGCCGAAGAAGGTCCCGGTTACGCCGTCGAGGACTTCGGGTACCCGAACGCCGACAAGATCCTCGCGGAACAGCACATCACGCTGAAGCGCGGTGACGGCCATATCCTTCTCGCTGATTGCGCGAGCGCGAACGACCTCCTCGAGGTCTGGTCCCGTACGAACGACAGGATCTGCTTCCGCATCACGGGCGACCAGGGCTATCTGACGCTGGAAATTCCTTCTGTCTTCAGCATCAAGGGAAACTCGTACGCCACCAAGGTGGACATGTCCGTGGGCGCGGAGTCGAAGTCGTTCGACGTGAACAAGGGAACCTGGACTCCGGTCGGCGAGAGTGCGGACGAGCAGGGGCGTGACTTCATGCTCATGGAAATCAGGTCCACCAAGTAGCAAGCGCAGGATCGGTGACGTCCGTTCGCGAAGTCGCCGACTCCGGGTCCCGCGAGGTGAATGCGGTATGGACTACGGGAATCTTCCCCGCTACGAGTTCGAGGATTCCCAGGGATCCGCATCTCCCGCCGTCCGGTGACGAGCGATCGACGGGGGAAGCCCGGGCGAGTCAGCTGCTGCGTAAGGTGCTCACGGCCGAACTGCGGCTCGCGGAAGCACCGTTTATCGATTCCTGCGCACTTGACCAACAGAAGGAAGATGCATGTCTGCACTCCGTCCGCGCTCGGCACGGATGGCCGGTCTCCTGGTGTCCGCCACGGCGGTTTCGGCCGGTCTGGTCCCGGTCGCTCCCGCCCTCGCGATGACAGGCCCCGAGGCCGTCGCCGGCCAGCTCGCGAGCGTCGCCAGGCTGAACATCGGCGACGAAGCCAACTCCCGTGCCTGCACCGCGACCCTGATCGACCAGTGGTGGATCGCCACGGCCGCCAGCTGCTTCGCCACCACGCCCGGTGCGCAGGTCCCCGCCGGAAAGCCGGCCCTGAAGAGCACCGCCACCCTCAGCAGCGGCCAGGCGGTGGACGTCGTCGATCTGCTGCCCCGCACGGACCGCGACCTTGTCCTGGCCCGCCTCGCCGGCCCGGCCACCGGCATCGCCGGCATCAAGCGGGGCGGTGCGGCCCCGGCCGCCGGCGCCGAGATCACCTCGGCCGGGTTCGGCCGTACGAAGACCGAGTGGGTGCCCGACAAGCCGCACACCGGCTCCTTCACCGTCGACTCCGCCGCCGCCACCACGCTGGCCATCACCGGCAAGGGCACCGACGCCCTCTGCAAGGGCGACACCGGCGGGCCGCTCCTGAACGCGGCCGGCGAGCTGATCGGCGTCAACAGCCGCTCATGGCAAGGAGGCTGCCTCGGAACAGCCGGTACGGAGACCCGCACCGGCGCGGTCTCCGTGCGGACGGACGATCTGAACGAGTGGGTGCAGCAGGCCAGGGCCCTGACGCCGGGCTGGAAGACCGAGTCTCTCCTGCAAGCGGGCACCGACCTCTACCAGGGCATCCGGCTGGCCGACGGGTCCTGGACCGGTTTCACCGACGTCCAGTCCAAGGCCGGGAACATCGGCGGCGTGCGCACGGCCGCCGTCGCCGGGATCAATGGCGATACCCACGTGGTGGCGCTGGGCACGGACGGACGCCTGTGGCACACGATCCGCAAGGCCAACGGCAGTTGGGGCGCGTTCGGTGATCTCGGCGGCGAGGCCGGCGTCCTCAGCGGCATCACCCAGGTTTCCACCGTCTCGATCGGCAGCGACCTGCACGTCGTCGTGGTCGCGGGCGGCAAGGTGTTTCACACCGTGCGCAATGCCGCAGGGAACTGGACGGCCTTCGGTGACGTCGCCGCGGCCACGGGCCCCATCGGTGCCGTCACCTCCGTCGCCACCGCTAGTTCCGGGGGCGAGCTCCACGTCGTCGCCGTCAGCGGCGGCAAGGCCTTCCACACCGTCCGCCGGACCACCGGTCACTGGACCGTATGGGGAGACGTCGCGCAGGCCGCCGGTGCCACCGGGCCCGTCAGTTCGGTGAGCATGGCCGGTACGGGCGGGGACACCCACGTCGTCATCGCCACCGACAACGGTACCCGTCAATACCACTCCGTCCGGTACGCCAACGGCACCTGGGCGCCCTTCGGTGACCTCAAGTCCAGCCTCGGCACCCTCACGGTGAAGTCCCTCGGCGCCGGCACGGTCGACGGGGAACTCCAGGTCGCCGTCACCACCAGCGACAACCGGATCCTGCACATCGTCCGTCACACCGACCGCACTTGGTCCGCGGGCACATGGGTCAGCACCAAGGGCGCTACCGGGGCTCTCGGCTCCATCTCGCTCGCCGGCACCCTCTGACACACACCCGGTTCCGGCCTCCGCGGCGCCGCAGGGTGCCGCGGAGACCCGCATCCGCTCGCGCGGTGTGCCCCCGGTGAAGCGGGGCGGCCGGGCCGCGTCGGCAGGCGGCCACGGGTCCGGGCGACGAAAAGGTACGCGCACCACGCACCGGAGGCCCGCACGTCATGGCCGACCGGGTTCCGCTCCTTCTCCTACCAAAAGGATCATCATGTCCGTACATGGTTCACGCACCGCGTGGGCTGCCACCCTGGTCGCTACGACGGTAGGAGTCGGGCTCCTCACCACCGGTCACGCCACGGCACTCGCCGGCCCCGACGCCCCCGCTGCCGGCTACGGCTTCGCCGCGAAGCTCACCATCGGTGACAAGGCCGCCTGCTCCGGCGCGCTGGTCGACGCCCAATGGGTGATCACCGCCGCCTCGTGCTTCCGTGACGGCACTACGCCGCTCCCGGCCGGCAAGCCGGCCGTGAAGACGACCGTGACCGTGGGCCGCACCGATCTCACGCAGTCCACGGGCGCCGTGGTCGAGGCGGTCGAGCTGGTGCCGCACGCGGACCGGGACCTGGTGATGGTGAAGCTCGCCTGGCGACTCGTCGGAGTGGATCCGGTCAAGGTCGCCACCACGGCCCCGGTGGCCGGGGAGCAGCTCACGTCGCTGGGGTTCGGCCGGACCAAGACGGAATGGGTACCGGACAGGGCGCACACGGGTGCCTTCACGGTGGCTTCCCTGAACGCGGGCACCGTCGGCTTGGACGCGTCCGACGGCACCGCGGTGGTGTGCAAGGGCGACACCGGCGGTCCGGCCCTGCGGCAGAAGGGCGGCGCCCTCGAACTGGCGGCCGTCAACTCCCGTTCGTGGCAGGGCGGATGTCTCGGCACGGATGCGACCGAGACCCGTACCGGTGCGATCGACGTACGCCTGGACGACGTGGCGGGCTGGATCGATCAGGTCCGCAGGACGACGCCGGAGGTGCGGCTCGCGTCGCTGGTGCCCAGGGTCACCGGCGTGCTGACGACCGGCGATTTCAACCGGGACGGGCGCACTGATGTCGCTGCCGTGACCGACGACGGAAACCTGCACACCTTCGCGGGCCGGCCCGACGGCACCTTCGAGTACGGCCGTTCCCTGTGGACGGGCGACGGCAGTTGGGGTGGCGCTAGGAAGATCATCGGCGGTGACTTCAACGGCGACGGCATCACCGACATCGCCGCCGTCTGGAGCGGCGGCGCGCTGCGCCTGTACACGGGACGGCCCGACGGCAGTCTCGCCGCGGGCAAGGCGATGTGGCCGGACGGCACCAACTGGGACGCCATGCGCCAGCTGGAACGGTACCGGGCACCGGGCTCCGGCCGCGACGGGCTCCTCGCCGTCTGGGGTACCGGTGACGCCAAGGGGTCCCTGTACGCCTACCCCACCACCGCCGAGGGCGTGCTGAACGGCGGCGAGAGCCGCAAGATGTGGGCGGACACCTCCTGGCTGAACATCCAGAAGATCACCGCCGGTGACTTCAACGGCGACGGCCGCGACGACGTCGTCGCCATCGCCTCCGACGGCGCCCTGCGCCGCTACAACGGCAACATCTCCGGCGGCCTCGACGCCGGCGTCTCCATCTGGCCCGACACGTCGTGGAACAACATGCCGATCCTGCTGTCCGGCGACTTCAACGGTGACGGCAAGGCCGACCTCGGCGGCCTGTGGAACAACCAGCAGCGCTTCAACTTCTACAAGGGCAACGGCCAGGGCGTCCTGGCGAGCGGCACCAATGCCTGGCCCTCTCCCGTTCCCGTGCCCGCCAGCGGCCGGATCCGCAACGTGAACAGCGGCAAGTGCCTGGAAATCGCCAACTCCAGTAAGGACAACGGGGCCCTCGCCCAGCAGTGGACCTGCGGCTCGCAGGGCGGCGCGCAGTGGGAGTACCGGCCGACGGCCACCGCGGGCGTCTACCAGATCGTCAACGTGAACAGCGGCAAGTGCCTGGAGATCACCAACTCCAGCAAGGACAACGGTGCCCGTGCGCAGCAGTACACCTGCTACGACATCCCCACCATGCAGTGGACGATCACGCAGGCGGGCAACACCGTCAGCCTGAACATCAGCAACGTCAACAGCGGCAAGACCCTGGAGATCAGCAACTCCAGCAAGGACAACGGCGCACCCGCCCAGCAGTGGGGACACGCCGCCGACCCCGCCTACCCGGGTCAGAGCTGGTACCTGTAACCGGAAAATTCCCCCGGCACACCGAAGCCGGTCGGCCGTCGTCGCACCGAGAATGAACCGAGGATACGAAAGTCGCTCCTCGATCCGGTCGCTACCGCCCGCGTAATGGAGCGGCAGCGCGGCAACGGCGCCCAGGGCGACGGCCGCGTGGCCATCCTGAGCGAGCACGAGCGCAAGATTCTTGATCTGATCGGCGAAGGACTGACCAACCGCGCCATCGGTGAACGCCTGAATCTCGCGGAGAAGGCGGTCAAAAACTACGTCTCCAGCCTGCTCTCCAAAATCGGTATGGAACGTCGCTCCCAGGCTGCCGCCTATGCCGCCGGCGGGCAGGCTCGGCCACGCGGACCATCGGCAGGCGCCCACCCAACCCGTACACGAACAGGCTCGCCATCGGTACCACGGCGGGCACGGTCAGCTTGCCGTGCGCCAGCAGCCAGGCCGCCACCGCCCGCCGGTCGAACAGCGGCCTCGCGTCCGTGCCTCCGGCCGGGTTGGGGAAGCCGGGCAGGCGACGGCGCCATACCACGACCGCGGCCCGGCCCACCCCGCCATCCGGGCGGCCGTCCCCAGAAACACCCGGTCCTCACCCGGTGCGGCCGAGGTGAGGGCGGCGAGGGGGGAGCGGCGGCCCGGGGGTGTGCGCCGCACCTGCCGCCAGTCCACCTCCGGCCGCACCCGCTCCAGCAGGGCGACGTCGAGCGCCGAGTAGAGCGGGACGTCGACCATGCCCCCGGCGGCGCGCCCGTAGTCGACGGTGGCTACCGACCGGCGAGCTCATCGGGACGCGCTTAACCTGGGGCGATGCGTCGCGGTCGTGTCAGGGATGGCCCGCTTCCTTCTCGGATGTCGGGCCGCAGGTAGGCACCGTGGCCTCGCGGCCGCCGGGCGTCACGGCATGCCCCTACCGTGACGCCCGGCTGCGCACTGCGGACGGGCTACGTCATCAACTCGATGTGCGGATGCTCGGGCTCCGCCGGACAGACGAACAGGTGCTGCCGGTAGCCGCTGCCTATCTGGACACCGGTCGCGTTGTAGCCGCGGTGGCCGGGGTATGGTCCAGCACCTGGGTGGGGGTGCGGAGACCAGCTGTTCCCGGCATCGTCCCCTTCCTCGAACGTCGCGACGGTCATCAGGACCTCCATGCCGGTGCCGCACTCGGAGCAGGACTGCGAGCTGGGGTCGGTAGAGTTCCAAGCGGGCCAGCCGCCAACCTTCCAGCCAGGTGCGTTGGACAGCACACAGTCGTAGTACGTGTCCGGGTCCATGTCTTCCTCTGCTGCCTGCGGCACACTCCACTGCTTGAGCTGCCCCCGCAGTTCTTCGCTCAGCTCCAGATGGTCGGGGTACTCGGTGATCTACTCCGGTTCGAGCACGCACGGTTCCGGTAGATAGCCGTCGAACTGCACTGCGGGCGGCTCGGGGGGCGTGTCGAGGATGTCGGTGACGGCGGCTGCCGAACGCCAGAAGAGCCGGGTCTTGGGCATGATCGGATGATCGAAGGGGCACCATAGAACCTGCAGCAGGTCCTTGCCCTCCGGCGGGCTCAGATCGGGCACATCCCTTACGTACAGCTGCGCGACAGGCAGCATCGCTATGGGACCGTCGTATGCCCTGGACCGCCAGCCTCACCGGATACGTACGAGGGGGGCGGATCCGCTCGAGAGTCTCCCGTTCCTCCGGAGTCGGCTCCCGGCCGTGCGAGGCGGCGAAGATCCGTCGTTCCAGCCGCAGATCCGCCGGGGACTGGGCTGGGTTGATGCCATCCACCACATGCGGTTCCTCACAGTGCGGCCACGGCTCCTCAGCCGGCCACAGCAGCGGCCCGCCGATCGAGCTGTCGTGCCACGTCGGCTTCCCAGGGCGGGGGTGCAGGCGGGTCGCCGTGCGGGCCAGCGGAACCAGTTGGAGAAAAACCGCAGCAACGTCGATCGGCCGTGGCGGAGTGACAGGAGTGACATTCATGGCCGCAACCTTGCCAATCGCCTCTGACAACGGCCCTTGTGGCCGCCCCACGAAGAGTTCCGGTACGGGCGTCACCCGGGAGAGCGCTACCGCCGGTCTGTTGCCGGCAGATGGCCCGCGAGCAGGTCCACGATCGCCACATGGATGTCTGTCGACGCCCGCGGTTCGTCGCCATATACCACGGCGCATGCGGGTCCTGGTCTCTGACGAACCGCTGCGCTGCCGGTCGAGAGTCCTGCGGGTACGGGCTTGGCGAGCCGGCCATGCGAAAGGGCCGGTGGTTGGTCCACCGGCCCCTTAGTGATGCCAGGTCAGTCCGGTGTCACCCGACCCGCAGCAGCTCGCGCACGTCCTGCCAGTCACGGTCGATTGCCGCCACCCGTTCGTCTCGCCATGGGGAGAGGGGCACCGCACGGTGATTGCGGAGTTCCCGTACGAGCAGCATGGCCCGGTTCAGGGTGAAGGCGGCTCGGACGGACGGGGGGCCGGCGGCCACCAGTTCCTCGATCTGTGGACGGGCTTCCGGAGTGGCGGCCAGGACGATCCATAGAACCGCCAGGTCGTGTCCCGGGAGGTAGTGTCCCGCGTGCTCCCAGTCGATCACGGTGACCTGTCCGTCGGGTGTGACTACGAAGTTGGTCGGCAGGGGGTCTCCGTGGCCCGGCACGAGAACGGGGCCGGCCCGGTGGAACAGGTCGGCCAGGGTTTGGTGTTCCTGCGGGGTGATCAGGCCCTGCTGGTGGTCCCGGTCCAGACGTGCGGGGTAGTCGAGGGTGCGTGTGAACACCCTTGCGGGAGGACTCCATCGACCGAGCTCGGTCATGGCCGTCAGCATGACCGTGACGTGTGCCGGGTCCAGTGCTCGTGGTGGGAACCGGTCGCGGCCCGGGACCGGGCAATGGCCGCGGACGTGTTCGACGACCAGCATGTGATGCCGGTCGTCGGCGGCGATGAGGGCCGGTACCCGCACTGGCGGGGGCGTCGCGGCGAAGGTCCGGTAGGCGTCGATCTCCGTGCCGAACTTCTCGGCCCACAGTGGTTCCGGGGTGGTCAGCAGTTTCGCGACAGCCGGTCCGTCATCGCAGTACCCCGCGATGAGCAGGGACTTCTCGGTTCGGGAGAGGAATGCCTTGGGGCGGAAGTCCGGCCGTAGGTGGATGACCGGTGCGGCGGCGGCGGTGAGTTCGTCGGGCACGGGGCTCCTTTCTGTTCTCTGCGCGGAGCAGCCGCGTGTTCTGGGCTGGTTCCGCGTGCGCAGCGGGGCAGGTTTCCCGGTGCGTTCATGAGAACGCACCGGCCGTGCCGTTTGGTGCCCGTACCTCCTGCTGGACCGGGCAGGAGGCCGAGGCCCTGAGCCGGCCGCCCCTTCGGTATTGACGACAGGTCAGGGGGCGCGGACAACCGTGATGGCCGTGGAGGCCACGGTCCGGGCCCGTCGCCGGGCGGGCCAGCTCGCCGCGATCGATGGAACCCGCGTACGCGGCGGGTGGACGGTGGACTGGCAGCGTCACTACGCCTACTTCGGCGCTTTTGTACCCCCCCCCCGGCACGCCAGAATCCCTGAACCGCTTGGCTCCGGTGATGCCGGCAGGAGCGGCGCAGCCCAGGATGGATCCGTTCCGGAGTAGCGGGCCCATGGCGTAGGGTGGTCTTACCGACGCGGGGTGGAGCAGCTCGGTAGCTCGCTGGGCTCATAACCCAGAGGTCGCAGGTTCAAATCCTGTCCCCGCTACCAACGAACAGCCCCCTTCAACTTGATGGTCGAGGGGGCTGTTCGCATTCAAGGGCCGCCGGTGGCTACGCGGCCGGGACGCCGGTGGTCAGCGGGCGGCCTACGGCGCGCTTGCAGGCGTAGCGGCTGGACACCGAGGCCCCGGCTACGGGCCCGGCCTTCACCTTTACTGCCGCCGCACGCCACTGCGGTCGCTGGCCAGCCACGATTTCCGCCCTCGAATGAGGAATCCGCCGGGACGACGACCTCGCCCACGCTTACCGAGACTGGCTCCGAGTCGCCTGAGAGTTCATGGAACGTCCGGCATGTCAGGCCACGGACGACCGTCAAGGGAAGCCCCCGACGGCCGGCCCGCACGCACGAAGTCGCCGTACTCGTCCTGGACGACGTTCTCGTTGACCCACCGACCCCGCTCAGCTCCAGTGCGATCCTCGGCAGCGATCAGCGCGGCCAGCGGGCCCTCGGCCACGCCCAGGAGCCGGCCGAACTCACCGGCCTCGTCATCAGGATCGAACGGCGGGAACCCGCCCAGGTCCAGGAAGCTCCCACTGCCGGCGTCCTCGACCGTGTGGAGATAGACCTCATAGGACGACTTCGACGGACGAACCTCTACATAACGCACGCCAGGGCGCTCGGCCGAGCCGCACGGCCCAAGGAACTGCTCGACCGAACGACCCCGCCGCAAGGACCCAAGGATGAACAACTCTGCCAAGTACCGCACCCGGCCACCATACGACGCACAGCCGACCTCAAGAGCTTGACGACCAATAGGAGCATCAACCGAGCCGGCCTGCGTCCGCCGACCTGTCGCTCGGCGGCCGCCATCATCATCTCGTACGTCCGCTGTGCGCGGGCCACGTGCCGGCCTGTGAGGTGTCAACAGGGGTGTCGCGGTCCCGGCCGGGGCTGGTTCAGCCGCCCGTCGGGCTCCCGGCGCCGTCATGGCGCACGGTGCCGAGCGGAATGCAGTTGCCCGGGAGCCCGTCGCGCACTCCTTCGCACAGCTGGGCCCGGGACAGGTCGGCCTTCTCCGGTACCAGTTGCCAGGCACGAATCCAGTACGGGGTGTCCGCCTTCAAGTCGCCGAACTGCTTGTACACGCCGGCGCTTTAGTCGCGGGCGTGCATCTGCTCCGCGGTGAAGTACTGGCCCCCGTCGTCCATGCCGCCGCAGCTGATCTTGGGCTCGGTCTTCTGGGCCGCCTCGCAGCCGTCGTACCGGACCACCCAGTAGGCCTGCGGGTGCGGCGCCTTCAGTGGGCGCCCCGGTGCACCGGTGACCTTCAGCAGGAGCTGGATGTGCGTCAGGCCGCGCGGGGCCGGGGACTGGGGTGCGTCGGGGCTGAGCAGACTGTCCACGATCTGCACCGAATGCGGATACGGCCCCGACTTCACCGACAGCACCGGCCCCCGGGCCGCGAACCAGTCGGCTGCCGGCGCGGACGGCCGGCCCGCTGTGGGGGACACGGCAGGCGTGGCCCCGGCATCAGAGGCCGGCCTGCCCTCTTGCGCTGAGCCTCCGCAGGCGGCCAGGAAACCCCCGCAGGCCACAGCCAAACCACCCCGCACCCAGCGGACAAGCCGTATACGCCCAGCGTTCTCCATCAGCCACCCCCCACAACGAGGGCGCCCTCCCGGCCATCCCTCCCGATCTTGAAACCAAACACTAGCGAAGGCCACCCTCACCCAGGCCCTCAACCCGACCCACGGACGAACAGCCGCCGCGGGCCCGCCCGGCTCCACCCACCCCGCCCTCGGAATGAGCGGCCTCCACCTGAGAACCGCGACATTGCGGTCTACCCAGACCGCCCTTGCACAGAACCGACAACATGGAATGATCACGAGATGACCGCGACAAGCAGGGCGGACAGCCGCTCCCAGACTGAGCTGGTCGTCAACGAGATCGCCCAGGAGGCCCGTACCCTGGACGACGGGGTGGCCTGGTTCTCCGAGCTCTCCCTGGCAGCCCGGCGGGAGGTACTGCAGCAGGTCGGCGGCTACGCAATGCAGGCACACATCACAGCCGCGGACGGCCGCGCCGGCGTGGCCCGCTCCGGAGTGAAACCCACCGCCACCCCCTCAGTGATGATCTGCATGGACCCACCCCGTCATGGTTTCTCAGGCCTTCCGGCCGACGAACACGTCAAAGCGTTCCGCGTCCTCGTCTCCGTGTTCGCCGTCGCCGATACCCGCCGCCGACAGACGTACTGCAAGAACGCCTGCGGACACCCATGGCACAACCTGCGCTCACCAAGTAAATCCGCACAGCTGTAACGACCACCCCCAGTTCCACCCATACGACCGACCGGGAGTCAGCAACCGTCGTACGGAACACGGTCATCCGCTGACAGCCAACCGCTGCCACCACACACTCGTTCACTCCCGCGACCACTTCGAGATCGAGCTCATCGCCTCAGAACTGATGTGGCCGCCAGCCAGTCGGTCCGGTCCGGTCACACGGCGGCCCTGTCAAGGACCGTGAGCATGTCGGCGGCGGGTAAGGCCGGATGGGTGGCAGCAGCGGCGCTCGTGGCGGCGTCGGCAAGCAGTTGCCGGAGGCGAGGCAGCGGCATTCTCGGGTCTGCGGCCGCTTGGCTCCGGGTCTGCGGATCGCGGCTCAGGGCGTCCAGTCGGGGCTCGTCGAGATCCGGGTCAGGAAGGCCAGGCGGCGGCGGACGGGATCGGGGTCCTGGTAGAGGCGGGCGGCGAGGTGCGCCTTGGGGAAGTTCGGGTGCCGGACGAGGAGGCTCGCTGCACGGTGGGTGCTGTTGCCGGGTCTGTGCGGTCCACCTGGCCTACTCCGACTTCACATAGCCAGTATCTGAACTCCCCTGCCGGTGTTCCAGCTCGTCGACGGGCACGCCCAACGCAGCTTGTCTGCTCTCTCGCGGAGCCAGCAGGCGCGGATACCGGCTTACTGCTCGTCGTAGCCCCGCTAGCATCGGCTCCGGGCCGGTGAACCCCCGCGCAGCGGTCGGCGGTTCGGCAGACGTGCCGGCGCCCGACGAGCTGTGACGTTCCCCATCGACGACGACGGTGCGATGGATTTGTTCGGCCTCGTGCAACACCGGTGTCCTCACCCCCGCCCAGCCATCGCGTGCGCTGGAGGGTAAAGGGTTCGGGGTCGGCCGCGCCGGCCTTCTGTCGTTGACCATTCCCGCCGAGCCCACCACGCCCTAAACTGCGACCGCTCCAGAACCTGGCGATCATCAGGAAGGCGCACACGATGAACCGAGCACTGATCAGCGCATTCGCGGCCGTGACGTTAGTCGTGTCCGGGGGAAGTGCCGCCACCGCTTCCGACGGCGCTCCGCCACGCACCACGCATGGCCCTTGCCACTACACACAGACCCCGGACGAGCCGCCCGCGCGCCCTGTTCCACTGCCGCCCGACCCCCGGCGCACCCCCAGCCGGGGCACGGTTGACATGGCTGTTCCGACCAGCCAGGGCCCGCTCCCGCTGCGTTTGGACCAGGCCAAAGCGCCGTGCACGGTCCAGAGTTTCCTGCACCTGGCACGGCATGGGTTCTACGACCGGACGGTGTGCCACCGTCTGACGGCGTATCCGACGCTGAAGGTCCTGCAGTGCGGCGACCCAACCGGTACCGGCGAGGGAGGGCCCGGTTACAAGTACAAGGATGAGCTGCCGGTGGATCTGCCACCCGCACCGACCGATCCAACCGGCGCGCGCCGCCTGTACGGGCGCGGCCTGCTGGCAATGGCCAACGCCGGTCCGGACACGAACGGCTCACAGTTCTTCGTCGTTTACGGCGACTCCGCACTGCGACCGAACTACACGGTGTTCGGCACGGTCGGCCCCACGGGCCTGGCAACACTGGACAAGACCGCCGCCGGAGGAATCGAGCCGACCCCGGAGAACCCTGCCCCGGTCGACGGCACACCCGTGCTGCGAACCGAGCTGCTCCGCGTCCGGCCGTCCTTCCCGCACTGACTCCCCGCGACGGCCGAAGCCGCGGCCGCGCAGCCTGCCGACTTCGTCCCCGCCGCTACGGTGGCCGCTGTCGGGGGTGTTCCGCTCTGTCCAGCCAGCGTCATCCCCGCTTTGCGCAGCCGGTCGAGGCGGGCGGGCGGCATGCCAGCACCAGGCGCCGGTGTGCAGCAGGCGCAGCATCAGGTTGAGCGTGGAGAAGTCGGTGAAAGTCACCTCCCTGACGTCCAGGATGTCCGGCGGGCGTCCGGGTCGGCGACGGCCATCACGGTGGCCTCGGCGAGGGAGGCACAGGGTGTCCTGGGCGAACTCGCCGACGTACCGGAACCAGGAGAGGCCGGCCATCCGGGCATCACCCGGTTCCGATACCCGTCGGTCTGTGCGGGACCGGGTCGGCCGCCGATCGTTGGAGGTGAGCAGTTTCCCCTGCTGCGTCACGACGACCGGCCCGGCTGACTCCCCCGTACCCCCGGCACGCCCCTTCATCCGAATTGTTCCCACCACTGAACACCACCGACAGGGAAGCACGGGCAGCTCCGGCGTCCGCGGCCGGGTACGGGAATGGGCGTTGTCCACCCCCCACGTGTGGGGGGGTGGACCAACGCCCATTCCTGCCGTCTGGTGCCGGTGGTGCTACCAGCGGTACCAGCGGCCACTGCCGCCCTTGGGACGGGCGACGAAACCGATCAGCCACAAGACCAGCACCGCGATGGCGACCCACCAGAGGATCTTCACCGCGAAACCGGCACCGAAAAGAATCAGAGCGAGCAGAAGAACAAGAAGCAGGGGAACCATAGTTATCAACCTCCGAAGCACCGCATGCCCCACCCACGCCTGCGCATGCGCCTGACATTTACGGGTTTCTTATCCCGCGCAGGCGGGCAGACGCATACGCCCCGGTCATGAGCTACCCGCACGGCCCCGGAGAGACAACCCGGCACGACCCCGCCCAGCCGATCCCGGTTACGGGCCGCGAGCCCCTCAGCCGGCCCGGCCGTATGTCGGCATTGATTCCCCATCCCGCGGCGTGCCGGTCTGCGGACGGGCGCCACTCGAAAGAGCTGCCCTCAGCTTGTTCTTCATGGTCTGACCTCGAACGATGCCCCGAACGGGATCGCTCGTCCGGGAGTTCGCCGGACGAGGGAACGGCCTTCGTATGATCATGTGCTCCGACCAAAGATGCACCTGAACTCGACGAAGGCCGTGGGGGAATGCGTCTGCTGCACCACGATGTCCGACGGGAGGCGTTCGCTGAAGCGTCACACTCCCGGGAGGACTTCTTCGCGTGTCTGACCGCGCGGCGTGACGAAATTTGTTCGAGCTTGCGGACGCGCTGCTGTGCGGGGACGGGCCAGTGACCGCGCGCCGGTGGAACTGATGCTGCTGGCCGAGCACCGCCGTGGGCACGGCGCGCTGTACGAGGCTCTCAACCACGGCCGCATCGAGATGGGCGTGCGGCAACGGACGCTGGCCGCGCTGCCCCAGCCGAGGGCAGCCGATGACCGGCTCGTCTTGGCCGTGGACGTGACCAACTGGCTGCGGCCAGATGCCGAGTGCAGTGCGGACAGGCTGTTCTGCCACACTTTCGGCCGCGGCCGGGACCAGCACCTGCTGATCCCGGGCTGGCCGTACTCGTTCGTGGCCGCTCTCGAATCGGGCCGCACCTCCTGGTGCCAGCTGCTGGACGCCGTGCGGCTCGGCCCCGAGGACGACGTCGCCGAGCCCACCGCCAGGCAGGTCCGCCAGGTGGACGAGGACCTTGTGGCCGGCAGGCGGTGGCGCGAGGGCGATCCGGACATCCTGGTCGTCTTCGATGCCGGCTACGACGCCCCGCGCATGGCCCACCTTCTCGACGGACTGCCCGTCGAGGTCTTGGGACGCATGCGCTCGGCCGGGTCATGCGGCGGCCGACGCCCTCGCTCAAGGAGTACGCCGAGGCCTATCCCCGGGGTGGGCGGTACCCGAAGCACGGCAAGGAGTTCCGCTTCGCCAAACCCGAGACCTGGGGCAAGCCCAACACGGCGACCGTCCAGGTCACCGACCGCTACGGCACCGCACAAGCGATGGCCTGGGACCGCCTCCGCCCTCGCCTCACCACTCGCTCCGCGTGGATCGACCATGACGGCGAACTACCGATCATCGAAGGAACGCTGATCCGTCTACAGGTCGACCGCCTGCCCGGCGGCGGAGACCCGCTGCCAATATGGCTGTGGTCCTCCGCCACCGGCATGACCTGGTCATGGCAGCGATCACCACCCACGGCGGGCCGGGGCACAGCCGCAGTCACGCGGGCGCACACCGGGGTCGGTGAACGGCCATCGGGCGCCGGGTCGAAGGGATCACGGGCCTGTACGCCATCCCGTACGACACCGAGACCGAGGTCGGCGTCACGAAGGACTTCCCGCTGGGGCGATGGGCGCACCAGCAGAGAAGGCGCCGCGGGCCGGGGGGCTGGATCGGTTGAGATGCCCTGGTCGGCGGCACGGCGCATTCGCCGCAGCGGTTCCGGATCGCAGCCGGCCCCGCTATTCCGCAGCCGGGTCGTAGTGGGAGTGCGGGCCGTTCCGCGGCTCGTGGAGGTTCTCCTGCTGCGAGGCGCTCAGCTTGGCCGTGCCCGGGCCGAGGAGGAACGGCTTCCCGTGGTCGGACAGGGTGAACTCGGCACGCCCGCCCGTCGGCAGGGTGACGGTCACCTCCACCGTGAATCCGAACGTGGCCTGTTCGGGGCCGACGACGGCGGAGATCCCGAATGCACCCGGGCCACCGGCCGCCGATGCCCTGGAAAAAGTGAACAACTCGTCCACGGCGAGCGGCATTGACTTGCCGACGCCCCGCTCAGGAGTCCAGTCCGGGTCGTACTTCAGCGAGCCGCTGGGGAACGGACCGAGCGCGTGCAGCGTGTCGGGGTACACGCTCCGGTCGATGTCCGGCCTGTCGTACGCCTTGTGCGCGTCCACGCCGGCTGGCGCGCACGAGTAGCGGTAGCGTTGCCCGGCGTCCCCCCGGACCGATTCGAGCCGCACCCGCGCGTCCAGCACGGCCCCCTCCGTGTCGGCTGGGCCGCTGATCTCGAGTTTGAGCTGGTGGCTCCCCGCCGGGACGCCTCCGCCCCGCAGCACGGACGCGTACATGCGGCGGCAGCCCACGCCGCCCAGGGCCGCTTCGCCGCCGACCGCGGACGCCGGGTCCTGGGGCTTGTCAGACTCCGCTTCCCAGCTCTCGGGCTCCGGCAGCAGCCCGACGGCCACGGAGACTCCGGACCGGGTCGGCCGCGGGTCGCCGAAAGCCCGGGACAGCGGGCGCGGGGCTTCGAGCGCCTCGTCGGCGGGGGTGGCGAGGGGGGTCGTCGTCGGCGGTGCGAGGGTGAAGGGGCGGCCGCCGTCGTCCACCCGTACGGTGACCCGCTTGCCGCCCTCCTCCACGTCCAGTTCGAGCCACCAGGCGCACGTGCAGGAAGCCGTGGTGACGGCGACCATCCCAGTGGCCGAACCACCGGCCCGGACGATGAGCGCGGCGCTCTGCCGGGTGGCTCCGGCGTCCAGTGAGAGCCGGACCGGACGCACCGGCTTGCCATCGCCCGTGTTCAGGACGCTCTGCCGTTCGTCTCCGTCGTTGGAGGCACAGCCGACATCGTCCCCGCGCGGGATGGTCAGCCGCGGCCCCTTGACCACCCGGATCCCGCGCACCACAGCGGCGTGGGAGGGCGACGCGCCGACGGCATAGGCGACCGTAGCCTGCCCGCGGGGCACAGCGCGAGATTCGGCGGCCCACCGGAAGAGCGGGGCGCAGCCCAGGGCGTCACGCATCAACCCGGCCGGCGGCTGCTGGCCCGGGTTGGGCAGGGTCGCGGCCCAGGGGCCCCCTCTCTCCCCGAGCAGGGTCGTGCCGGTCGCGTGAACACCGAAGGCCGGCGGTACGGGGTACCGCACGTGCAGCACCATGACGGTGAGGGCCGAGCTCAGCGCGAGGATGAGGACGGCGGTGGTCACGGTGGCCGCGGAGCGGGCCCCCGTCACCCGACGGTCCCGGGGGCCCCGGCGGGAGCAGCCACCCACCCACGGGCCGCGGCGTCGCAGCGGAACCCGGTGAACGAACCCCAGGTTCCCTGAGCGAGGACAAACGGACGTCCATCCTGGTCCACGATGAGGTGTTGCGGCCCGGCGCTTGCCTGCTGCGTGTAGGTGACGTCGAGCACGAACTCGTAGGTGAGGGCCGGTCCCGCCACGTCGTCCGCCCTGACCTCGATGTCGAAGTAGGCCGGATCGCCCTGGGCCGCCACCTGGACCGTGCTACCCGGGTACTGCCTGGTCGGGCCATCTTCGGTGTCCCGCTCGACGGCCGGCCGTTCGGGGTGGGACAGGTCGAGGAGCACCCGGCTGATCTCGGCGCCTCCCTGGGGTCCTCCGCATTGGTAGAGCGGCCCCTCGGGGGCGGGGTGCTTGCCCTCGATCCGGGCGCGGACGGAGGTAATGGTGGCGGGAGTCCGGGTGAAGTTCGCGAGAACCATCCGGACCCGCATCATGCCCGCGTTGACACCGCCGTCGGTGACCATCTCGGCGAGCGAGCCCTCGGGGTCGTTGTGGGACAGGGGGCTCTTTTCATACGTCGAACCCGGCGCGGAGCGCACCAAATGGTGGTCGCTCAGCAGGTCCCACCAGATCTCGGAGCTGGCGCGCTGATCTTGGGTGCACCGGGCGGTGGTTCGCTCACCGACCAGATGTCGAGGTACGCGGACACGACCGCGGCGACGACGGCACTGAGCACCACCCCGGCGGCGGCCAGCAGCACCGTACCCAGCCGACTCCGGAACAGGGTAGCGATCGACCCCCGCTCCGGGGCGGGCAAGGTCTCCGGTCCCGCCCCGATTCGGGCTCCGATTCGGGCTCCGATTCGGGCTCCACCGACTCCGCGTCCCCGGCCGGCGCTACCTCATCGGTGGCTGGCTCCGGCTCGGATTCCGGCTCGGGCTCCGAGTCGGCCTGCGGCTCGGCGGGATCGGACCGCGTACTGCGGCCGCCGGAGACAGTCGTCGACGTGCGACCCGTGCAGCCTCATGCAGGGCTCATCACTGCAGGACATCGTGGGCCGACCCGACTCGCCGGTCAGCCAGCCGGACCGGCCAGGACGGTCCGGCTCACGCTGCGCACGCATGGACTGGGCGCAGTCCCGAACCTCCCGTCACTAGTCCTCACGAGAGAACTCGCGGAGCGGTATGGCGCGCCCGCTTCCAGCTCGCCCTGGTCGGTGGCTGGTTGTGAATCCCGTCAGCGTCTTTGGGCCATCGATGATGGTCACGGAAAACGACACCCATCCTGACAGCGCCACGGCCACCGACGACACGCAATCATGCCGTATGACCAGGAGCTCGGCCGCGCCCGTTCCTCCGGCATCCCGAGCCGCCGGTAGGTCCGCGTAGCGCGACCAGGGAATCACCCGCTGCCTGCTGTACCGCCCAGGAGCCGGACGGGCTTCTCGGCGTCCTCGAATTGTGCCGCCCGTGCTTCGAGATCGTGGGGATGTGTTTCAAGGCGATTGCCCGGCGCCAGTGGGCTTCGAAGTCCGGCAGGGGGTGCGGGGCGTGTGCCCCCGAGCGAGCCGCCCCGCGCCTCGGATGCACCCTTGTCGCTTGTTGCGTGGTGTCGAGGGCGGGGCGGCCGTATCGCGTGGTCAGTCATGTGCCGAGGTACTGGTCACCCCGAGGCGCCCCGGCTCGGCACCATCGTGGTGAGAGCTCTTCCAGCCAGTGGGATGATCAGGACGGAACACAGGGCGACGAGGAGAAAGGCCCAGCGCAGCGAGGTCACCTGCGCCAGACCTCCGATGGCCGGCGGCCCTACGAGGAAACCGAAGTACCCGATGGTCGACACCGCAGCGATCGCTGTATCGGGCGCTGTGTCCTTGCCACCGGTGGCCCCGGCGGCGCTCACGACTTGTGGGTAGACCACGGACAGGCCCAGTCCCATAAGCCCGAAACCCACGACCGTGGTGAGCGGGTGGACGATGAGCACGACCGAGGTGATTCCGATTGTGCCGATGCATCCGCCGTAAATCACCAGGCGACGTGGGCCCAGAGCCGCGGCAAGGCGATCGCCGGCGAGCCGGCCTGTTGCCATCGCCCCGGCGAAGGCGGCGTATCCCATGCCCGCGAGCGCGGCCGCGGACAGGTCGCTCTTGAGGTAGACCGCGCTCCAGTCGCTGACCGCCCCCTCCCCGAACAGGACACAGAAGGCGACTACTCCCCCCATCAGAGCGGCTTTGGTGGGCCGGACGAGCACAGGGGCGGCATTCTCCCGGTCGGGAGGTGAGGACAGGAGCCGGCTGCCCGCAACGAACGTCAGGCAGAGCAGGAGGGCCGCGGTGGTCAAGAGGTGCGCCCGGGGGCCGATGCCGGCCGATGCCACGGCCCCACCACCCAGAGAACCGACGAGACCTCCGATGCTGAACACGCCGTGGAAGGACGACATGACGGGCCGCTCCAGGGTGCGTTCGACGAGGGAGCCCTGTACGTTCATGGCCACTCCGAGCGCCCCGTTTCCCACGCCCACAACGATCAGGGCGACGGCCAGCGTCCACCAGCTGGTCGCGTAAGGCGGCAGGGCAATGGACACGGCGAGGACCGCGCCGGAGACCCGCAGGACCCAGGCGCCGTCCATCCGCGTTCCCAGCCAGCCCGCGAGCGGCATACCGACCAGAGATCCGACGGTGACCGCCAGCAGCGCCGCACCCAAGGAGCCCTTGCTGATGCCCAGCTCGTGCTGGACATCGGGAATCCGTACCACCCAGGAACCGAAACCGAGCCCCAACACGAAGAAGAACGCGCTCACCGCCACCCGGGCCAGGCCCGGCGGCGGTTCCTCGCGGACCGGAGTGCCCGTCTCATGCGACGTGGTCGGCCGTGGCATGGGTACCCTCCCTGGTCTGGCTCGGCGGGAACGCGATGGATGTCTTGAGGGACGCCGCAGTCCCGTATTGCTCGAACACGGCACGGACACCCTCTTCGTCATGGAAGCCGACTGTCCCGGTGACCAGAGGTTTCACATCGACGACACCGCCTTGGAGGTAACCCAGGGCCGTTCGCAGCACGTGCGCCGTGCGCCGCATGGGAAACATCCGGACGTCGAACGGCGCGGCCTGGACCTTGAGACCCTTGGCCAGGATGAGCCAGGTCTTCAGGGTCTGTGGGCGCGCGGTGGCTCCGTAGACGACATAGTCGCCGGCGGGACGCAGCAGCCTCATCGCCATCTCACGCACGTCGTACCCGTGAGCGTCGAGTTCCACATGCGGCAGGGCATCGAAGACGTAGTCCGCGAAGTGATCCTGGTGCCGGGCGACGAACGCCTCCAGGGCGTCGGCCTGGCGGGCCGGGTTGAACGTTTCGGTGGCCCCGAGCCGCAGAGCGGCCTCCAGTCGGTCCTGGTTGTGGTCGACGGCCACGACGTGGCCCGCCCCCATACAACGCGTCAGGATCTGTAAGGCGAGCAGGGCACTGGGGCCGCAGCCCAGCAGGACCACGGTGTCGCCGGGACGCGGCGGATTGATCAGCAGCGACCGCAGGACGGACGTCAACGGCTCCGCCAAGGTGGCCAGCGCACCGGGTACATCGGGTGGCACGACCGCCACAGCTGCCTGGGCGGCATCGTAGAAGTTGCGTTCGGTGTGCCAGGTACTCTCGCGCTCGGGCCCGTCAGACGGGAACAGCGGCCGCAAAGCCCTGAACTCGGCCAGTCCGCCGAAGTCCGTCTGGCCCCAGTACGTCAGCCGCTCCCCTACGGTGACGGACCCACGTAATCGCGCTCCGACCTCGACGACCTGCCCGACGTACTCGTGTCCCGGCACCACCGGCCAGGACTCCGGTATCAGATGCCCCCGGTAATAGGAGATATCGGTAGAGCAGACCGAGACCGCTTCCGTCCGCAAGACCACCTCATCGGACTCGCAGGCCGGATCGGCTAATCGCTCCCGGGTGATGACGCCCGGAGCGGACATCACATATGCGAACATGCCACGCCTCCCCGTAATGAACTCTTGCGTGCCGAAGCCATGTACCCGCCGCTCGACCTCTCATGTGCGGTTCGAAGCAGTACAAAACGGAATCGGCACAAAGCGTCCGTAGTCCTTGCCGTTGTAGTGACGGTCGTCGTCGACGAGCACACATATGGTCATCCGACGTCCACGAGCTCGCCGGCGGCAGGCGCCTGGACACACATTCGGCAAGGGCAACCGTTCGCGGCGCAGCCGCCGAAATGGCTGATGGAACACGGGTCGGGACCCGGCCGGTCCGCCGCCTGGTCCACACCGGGCAGTGCTGGGACACACCCGTGCTCGCTGCAAGCCCGACACCGCCGACACCGCCCGCCGGGAAGCGCACCCTGGGCGTATGCCGGGTGAACAGCCGCGGGTGCCCCTTATCCGCCCGACGAACAGCTCGCCCTCGGCGGCGTCCTCGAATTCGTGCGGTGGGCCCGGCTTGGACCCTGACGACGTTCGACTGGACGATGCGCTGCTGAGCGAGTAGCGCGGTGACGAGCCAGCCGTTGGGGCCCCGGACACCGACGGAGCGTGAACGCAGCAGCGCGGGCCGCCACCCCGCGAGGGCGCCGGCCCGCACTCCGAGCTGGGGAAAGTCCGGCTGCGCGTCTAACCGAGCTAGTCACGCCACCTGAGCACACCTCGTGGTCGCAGTGCAGACCGGCCAAGTACGGCGGCCGCACCACACGGGCGGCCGGTTTCCGGGCGCAGTGAGGTGGGAGCGACCGCCCTGGCCGGGATGACGCACACAGTCGGCGCGTTTCCGCCCGTCAGGCGTTCCGGTACGCCACCGCCTGCGCGGCGGCGCGGAGTTCGGACCGCCACTGAGCGGGCGGGTCCGCCGTGGTGAGAGCGGCGTGGGCGAGGGCGACGAGGTGGGTGATGCGTGCCTCGATGTCGGCGTGGACGGCGCTGCCGGAGAGACGATCGCGCAGCAGGGTGGTCTCGCGGCGTTCGACCAGGGCGAGGATGTCGGGGTCCGACCTCATGGCGTTCGCGATCAGCCGGGTCATCGACGCCATGGCCATCGTCCGGCCCTGGCCGAGGCCATCGGGGTCGTGCTCCTCCAAACCGGTGCGATCGCCGTACACCTGACCGGCGAGGACCGCCGCGTCGTACTGGGCCTCCACACCGGCCTCCCGGCTCACGCCCGAGCAGCTGGAGAACGGCGGCTTCGAGACCCTGGAGAAGGGCGTGGTCACCACGAAGGGTTCGGGTGAGACGTACAAGGTCAACGACGCCTCCCGCGTGGTCTGCGGCGGCGTCAAGACCGCCAACTACCCACGTGTACATCGTGGACACCGTCCTGATGCCCACGTAGCCGCCGTCTATTTCGGGACTGTGCCGTGCTCCCGCAGTGGCCCGACGGACCATGCGCGCTGCTCGCAGGCGTCGAGTATGCGTGGCAGGGCGCCCAGGGTGTTGCGCCAGGAGCCAGGTGCGGAGGTGCAATCGGAGTCGTGAAGCAGGATGGTCCCGCCGCCCTCCAGGTCGTTGGTGACGGTGCGGTAGATGCTCTGCGGGGTGGCGCGTGCTCGCCAGTCCTCGCCCCAGCAGGTCCACAGCACCGGTGTGAGGTTCAGCCTGCGGGCCGCCACATGAGCGGCGGTGGTCATCACGCCGTACGGCGGGCGGAACAGGTGTGGCCGTTTCCCGGTGATCGCGGCGACGCTGTCGCGGGCCCGGGCGAGGTCGTCGTAGGTGGCACGTGGTCCACGCATCACGAGCGGACGGTGAAGCCAGCCGTGTACGGCGATCTCGTGTCCGGCGGCCCGCATCTCGCGGACCAGCCCCGGCTCGCGGACCGCGGCGGCGCCGAGCAGGAAGAACGTCGCCGTGACACCCCGTGCGGCCAGCAGACGCAGGAAGTACGGGGTGGAGACGGGGTCGGGGCCGTCATCGAAAGTGAGGGCGACGTGGTCGGTGCGTCCTCGCCCGGCGAGCCGGGGCATCGTGCGGTTGCGCAGGGGGCCGAGGGTGGAAATGGCCGGTGCCGCCTGGCACAGCGCCAAGGCGGGAAGAACGGCGAGCACGGCACCTCGGGTCAGCCGGAGGCCGGTCACCGGAAGTCCTCCCGCACGGCCGGGACGACGGCTGGTTGAGCGGTCCTCCGGGCGTCCGGGTCGATGTGGTGCTCCAGGCTTCGAAGCAGCGCGGGGGCGTCATGGCCGGTGGCCACCGCCGTGCCGACCGCGCCGGTCCAGAGGGCGGTGGCGGCGGTGAACATCGCCGCGAGCCGGACGGCGGGGCGCCGGGCCGGTGCACCCGGCGTGCCGCGGGAATCCGGTATCGGCCGCGGAGCGGAGACAGCCGGACGCCCCGTGGGAAGGGCGGCGATCGCCGCGGCCGGCCCGAGCGCGGGATCGGCCGGGACCAAGGAGAGGGCCGCGTTCCGCTGCCGGAGCGCCGGCCCGGCGTCCATCAGGTCGTCGAGGGCGGCGGGCAAACCCGCCGCGTCGCGGATCCAGGGTGCGACGCCGGCCTCGTCCAAGGCCGCGGCGTTGGCTGTGCCGTGGCCCGGTATGCACCGGTAACTGACTACGGGAAGGCCGCTGGCGAAGGCCTCCAGCGAGGTCAGCCCGCCGGCGTTCTGCACCATCACGTCACAGGCCCACATCAGGTTCGGCATGTCATCCGTCCACCCGTGAACGTGCTCGATCCCGTCAGCGGCGAGTTGTCGTGCCAGGGCTTGGTTGCGGCCGCACACCACGACGGGGACCGCGCCGCCGCGGGCCCTGATCTCGGCCGCGACCCGACGCACCGGCCCCACTCCCCAGGAGCCCGCTACCAGCAGCGCGTACCGGATGCCCGGCAGGAGACCGAACCGCTCGCGCGCCGCCGTCCGTTCGCCGGCACGCGGCGGACGGAAGCGCGGATCGGTGACCGGCCCGCAGACCCGGACCCGCGCCGCGCCCAGGGCGCGCGCCTGCCCGGCCGGCACCTCGTGCACGGCCAGGTGCAGGTCGATACCGCGTGCCACCCAGAGCGGGTGTACGGAGAAGTCCGTCATGTAGGTCACGGCCGGGACCTTGAGCCGGCCGGCGAGCCGCAGCCGGCCGAGCACGTGACTGGCTCCCGGGTACGTGGAGACGACGGCCGCGGTGTCGGCCGGCAGCGCCCGCAGTACGCGGCCCTGCGCGGTGCGCAGCAGAGCCCGCGCGGCCGGGCCGGCTCCCCCGGCGTGCTCCGTGCCGGTGTACAACCGCTGGTAGGCCCACGGGGCATGCTCCAGCAGACGGTGGTAGAGGCCGCTGGCGGCTCGTCCTGCCCGGGCGGGAAACAGGTCGAGCAGGTCCCACCGGTCGACCGTGTGACCGTCGGCCTGGAGGCGACGGGTGAGTTCGGCGGCGGCTCCGTCGTGTCCGGCGCCTATCGAGGCGGAGACGATGCTGATACGCAACCGGTCGGTTCCGGGGCCTTGGTGGACGAACGTGGGCCTCGCCGCGCGCCGGTCCGTCGGCTGACCGAGATGTGGCACGGGGTTCTCCTCCTCGTGAAGTTCCCGGGCCGTTGTCCCGGGATGTCGTGACCGGTACGGCGTGCGCGTCACCGGCGGCGGCGCGGGCACCGGACCGCGGTCATCCGGCACCGGCCTCGTCCGGGTGCCCTTCACCGCCAGGGGCGCCGGGTGCCGGCCGCGAGGGTGCGCGATGCCCCCGTCGCCGTACCCGGTGGCAGACGCGGTCGAGTACGGCGACAGGGGCCGGGCGTCAGGACAGCGGCCGGGTCGCGCGGCGGTCGGCGGCGGTCTGCCACATGACCACGGCGACGATGATCATCGCGAGGGCCAGGCTGACGGGACCGGTGCCCAGCCCGAGCCCGCCGCGCTCGGCGCCGACGCCGGCCCAGTCCGCGAAGGAGGCGCCGAGCGGCCGAGTGAGGACGTACGCCCACCAGAACCCGAGCACGGGCGGGAGGGCGAGCAGCCTGTGGGCGAGTGCCGGCAGGGCGATCAGGACGGCGAACAGCAGCCCGGAGGTCAGATATCCCCAGCCCAGGGTCGCCGCGGTGAGGTCGCCGACGGCTGTTCCGAGGGCGAAGGTGGCCATGACCACGGTCCAGTAGAAGACCTCGCGGCGTCCGCCGGCCACCGTCTCCACGGCGAGGGTGCCCTCGGTCCGCCTCCAGACCAGGAAGACCAGGGCGAGGGCCAGGGCGAACACCCCGGCGGACACGGCGTAGGGCACGCCGAGGGCGACGTGCGCGATGTCGGCGGCCATGGTCCCGAAGACGCTGACCATGACCACGGCGGACCAGTAGACGGCCGGCACGCAGCGGCGCGCGCGGGCCTGCGCGGCCAGGGCGGCGACCAGCAGCAGACCGGCCGCGGCGACCGCGGGGACGGGGCCGAGGGTTCGGGCGAGGTAATCGGAGGTGGTCTCGCCCATCCCGGTGGTGAGGATCTTGATGATCCAGAACCCCGCGGACACCTCGGGGACCTTGCTCGCCGCGGAGCGAACGGCCTGGGCCCGGGCGCGGTGGTGCGCCCGAGGGGTTGTCGTGGCGCCCAAGTCGGCGGCACTCCTTTCTGCGTGGCGCGGCCGGGGCCGCGCCACTCGGTCGGTCCGGTTCAGCCGCCCAGGACGGTGTTGCCGGTGAGCGTGCTGCTGGTGCCGTCCACGATCACCGCGTGCCGTACGCCGTCGGGCCCGAGGACGACGATCCGCCAGGCGCGGCCACCGCCCTGCTCGGTGACCGGTGCCAGCGACTCGACCTTGCCGTCGGTGACCGCCGCGGCGGCCTTGTTCACCGCGTCCGTCGCGGACAGCGAGGGCATCGGAGCCGGGGCCCCGGCGGCCGAGGGGTCACGGAGGCCGTCGTCGGTGCGCGGGCCGCGCTCACCGTCTCCGCGCCGGCCGTTGTGCCCGTGGCGGTTCTCGGATTCCTTACGCGACTCGTCGCCGCGCTCGTGGTCTCCGGCAGACGCCACCTTGTCCTCGCCGCGGCCCTCTTCCTCGTGATGGTGGATGGCCGCCGCGGCCGCACCGCCGCCGATCACCACCACGGCGGCGGCACCGGCCGCGACCCATCGCGCTCTGCGGCCACGCGGCCGGAGCCGGCCCACCGTCTTCTTCGCCTTCGCCCCGGGGCCGCCCTCTCCCGCCTGCTCCAGCGGCTCGCCGGCGTTCACGGGCTCGCCCATGGATTCACGCACTGTGACCACCCTTCTCTCATGGCACGGCCTGGGCCCTGTGCCCGGACGTCGGAGCACAGCATGGTCGGGGCACGCTGAAGGCATGCTGAAGACCTGAAGGCCCCTTCAGCTCGACGGTTTCGCGGCGTGCCACTCTGGGGCCATGCGTGTACTGGTGGTGGAGGACGAGCGCCGGATGGCCCTGGCGCTGCAGCATGGGCTGATCGCCGAAGGGTTCAGTGTGGATGTCGCTCACGACGGCCTGACGGGGTTCGCCAAGGCGACGGACCGCACCTACGACGTGGTGGTGCTCGACATCATGCTGCCCGGCCTGAACGGCTACCGTGTGTGCTCGCGTCTGAGGGCCTGCGGCAGCAACGTCGGCATCCTGATGCTCACTGCCAAGGACGGCGAGTGGGACGAGGCCGAGGCGCTGGACACCGGTGCCGACGACTACCTGTCCAAGCCGTTCTCGTTCGTGGTGCTCGTCGCCCGTCTGCGGGCGCTGGCCCGTCGGATCGGCAGCCGGGCCCCGCAGCGCACCGTGCTGGGCGACCTGGTGGTCGACTCCGCCGCCCGCACGTGCAGCCGCGGCGGCGTGCCCGTCCCGCTCACCCCACGTGAGTTCGCCGTCCTGGACCACCTCGCCCGACGAGCCGGCGAGGCCGTCTCGAAACGGGAAATCCTGGACGAGGTCTGGGACAGCAACACGGACGGCGACCCGAACACCGTCGAGGTTCACGTGAGCGCCCTGCGACGCAAGATCGACGCCCCGTTCGGGCGGGCGGCGGTGCAGACCGTCCGAGGTGCGGGATACCGGCTGGCGGCCGACGGTGGCTGAGCCGCGGTCGATCGCGCCCGCTCCGGGGCTGCGCGCGTTCGTCCGCTCCGCGCGCCGCCGGGCCGGTGCTCTCGTACGCCGGCCGGCCCGTCATCCCAGGGTCGCCGCGCTGATCCACCGGCTGGCACCCCGCTCGGTCCGTACCCGCACCACCCTCGCCGCGTGTGTGAGCGTCGCCGTCGTCATGCTCGCCGCGTCGGCCGTCGTCCAGCTGCTGTTGCGCGTCAACCTGGAACACACCGTGGAAGCCGGGGCCCGCGAGGAGGCCCAGGCCGTTTCACACCTCGCCGCCACCGGCCAGCTCACGGCGCAGCTGCCGCTCGGCCCCGGAACCGATTTCGTCCAGGTCGTCGACGCCCGGGGCAAGGTGATCGCGCAGAGCCAGAACCTCACCGGCCGCCCTCCCGTAGCCCCCACCGGCGCCCACGAGGGCTCCCGGACGCACAATCTCGACGCTCTCGGCGAGCAGCACGACCAGCGCGTCACCACCGTCGCGGCCGCCACGCCCGCCGGCCCGGTGACCATTCACGTCGGCGCCTCGCTACGCACCGCCGACACAGCCGAGGACATCACCACCGCGGCCCTCGCGGGCCTGAGCATCCTGCTGCTCCTGACCGTCGGCGCCCTGGCATGGCGTACGACCGGGAGGGCGCTGCGGCCCGTCGAGGCCATCCGCGCCGAAGTCGCCTCGATCAGCGACCGTGGCCTGGACCGCAGGGTCCCCGCCCCGCGCAGCGACGACGAGATCGCGCGCCTCGCCGAGACCATGAACGCCATGCTGGAACGGCTGGAGGCCGCGGGGATCAGGCAGCGCCGGTTCATCGCCGATGCCTCCCACGAATTGCGCAGCCCTCTCGCGGTCCTGCGGACCCAGCTGGAGATCGCTCACACCCACCCCGACCCGAAGGTGCGCGACACCCTGGTGGAAGGCGCCCTCCAGGACACCGAACGCCTTCAGGCGCTCTCCGCCGACCTGCTCCTCCTCGCCCGCCTCGACGCCGGCGGGCAGAGCCGTCCCGGCGAACCCGTCGACCTCACCGAACTCGTCCGGGCCACTCTGGCAGCACGTTCGGGGGACCCCCACGAGGTCGCTCCGCACACGTCCGATGACATCGTCGTCCGCGGCAACGCGTTGTGGCTCGGCCGCCTGCTGACCAACCTCCTGGACAACGCCCAGCGCCACGCCCACCACCGCGTCACCGTCCGGCTGGCGGCAGATCCGGCGACCGGCGACACCGTCCTGGACGTCGCGAACGACGGCCCACCGATCGCCGCCGCCGACCGGCAGAAGATATTCGAACGCTTCACCCGCCTTGACGACGCCCGCAGTCGCGACGACGGCGGCACCGGTCTCGGCCTGTCCATCGCCCGGGACATCGCGGTTCTGCACGGTGGCACGATCACCGTCCAGGACACGCCGGACGGCATCACCTTCCACACCCGCCTCGTCTCGTCGCCGAACGGCTGACGGCCGGCCTCTGACACCGCGCATACGCCGAGATCGTCTACAGTTCAGTAGACCGTCTACGGAACTGTAGTCGCCGGGTGGTGTGCCCCGGCTGTCCTGCGTCCGTCTTCTCTGAGAGGCCTCCCGTATGGCCGCTTCCGTACACATGGCAGCCGACCTCGCGGTCAATGTGCTCGACGCCCAGTCACTCCTGGCCACCTTCGGGGTGGTCGGCATCGCGGTGGTGATGTTCGCGGAGACCGGGCTGCTGGTCGGGTTCTTCCTGCCCGGGGACTCGCTCCTGTTCACCGCCGGCCTGCTCTGCGCCGGAGGCGCGGACCAGGCCACGACGCTCTCCCTGCCCCTGGTGCTGGCCGCCGCGGTCGCCGGCGCGCTGGCCGGCGCGCAGGTGGGATACCTCATCGGACGGCGTGCCGGCGGGGCACTGCTGGCACGGAGCGGGAACAAGCGCCTGCGCGAGGGGGCCGAGCGGGCCGAGGTGCTGCTGGAGCGTTACGGACACGCCAAGGCCATCGTTCTGGCGCGGTTCGTGCCGGTCGTGCGTACCGTCCTCAACCCGCTCGCCGGGGCCCTCGACGTCCCGGCGCGGGTGTTCACCCTCTGGCAGGTCGTGGGTGGTCTGGCCTGGACGGTCGGCCTGGTGCTGGCCGGCTACGGGCTCGGCTCCTCGATCCCCAACGTCGACCGGTACCTCCTGCCGATCGTCGCCCTCATCGTCATCGTCTCCCTGCTGCCGCTGGGAATCGAACTGCTCCGCTCCCGGCGGGCCGCAAAGCACCAGAACGGATCTGCTGGATGAACCTCGCGTACGACGGCTCGCGTGTCGACGGCTCCGCCTACACCGACGTGGCCGATCTCGCTCACCGGGCGCCGGGCTGGCTGGACGGCGCGATCTCCGCCTGGTCGACGTACGGGCTGGCCGTGTTCGCCCTGCTGATGCTCGCCGGGTGGTGGGCGGCCCGTCGCGCCGGTACGGCCGCGGCGGTCACCGCGCTCACGGTTCCGCTGGTCACCGTCATCGCCTTCGGCGTGGATCTGGCGCTGAAGAGCGTGGTGCGGGAGGACCGGCCCTGCCAGACCCTGCGGCTGGCGACGCTGGAGGCGTGCCCCGCCCCCGGCGACTGGTCCTTCCCCAGCAACCACGCCGCCCTGGCGGCGGCGGCCGCCGTGGCCCTGTTCTTCGTGTCGCGCCGGCTCGGCGCCGTCGCCCTGGTCGCGGCGGTCCTGATGGCCGGTTCGCGGGTCTGGGTGGGCGCGCACTATCCGCACGACGTGCTCGCCGGGCTCCTCGTGGGGGCGGTGGTGGCCGCCGCGCTGACGTGGTTCGTGCGCCGCAACCAGGAGGTCTGGGCGCAGCGTCTGAAGAGCGGCCCGCTGCGCCCGCTCCTGGCAGCCGCATGACCCGGGCGGGGCGCGCCGTCCGGGCGGGGTACGTGGCCTTGGCCGCGGGGGTGCTGTTGGCGCTGCCGGCCCTGTGGGTCGTACGGGCCCCGCGGCAGCTGCTCCCCGGCGACGCGGCCTTGCTTCACTGGTCCGTCGAGCACCGCCCGCCCGCCGCCGTGGCCCTCGCACGGCTCCTGACCGACACCGGCACCGGGTTCATCCCGTACGTCCTGCTCCTGCTGGCGGGTCTGTACGCGGGCCGGACCACCAGGCAACGCGCCTTCACGGCGGCCGCCCTGCTGCTGTGCCTGGGGGCGGGACAGGTGCTGCGCCGCGTGGTCATGACGCTGATCGCGCGACCGCGCCCCCCGGCGGCCGACTGGGCCACGCACGCCTCGGGCTGGGCCTTCCCGTCGGGCCACGCGAGCACCGCCGCGATGACCGCCGGCCTGCTGGTCGCGGCACTGTTCCTGCGGGGCCCGAAGGTCTCCCGCGCCGCGGTCGCGCTGATCGGGACGTGGGGCGCGGCCGTCGGCCTCACCCGCGTCTACCTGGGGGTGCACTGGTTCAGCGACGTGATCGGGGGCTGGCTGTTCGCCACGACCTGGCTGTCCGTCCTGGCCTGCGCGTACCTGTGGCGCACGGCCGGCCGGCCGACGGCCCGGCGCTGAAGTGCGCCGACGCGTTCTCGTCGTCGACGACGTCTACACTGAAGTAGTCCATTCTGCTTCGACGCAGACAGCTTGAGCGGAGGCCTTCCATGACCGACGGGGAGAACGAGCGCAGGCCCGCCGGTGAGCTGGAGGCCAGTGTGCTGGCCGCGTTGTGGGCGGCGGGCGGGCCGCTGTCCGCCGCCGGAGTGCGGACGGCGATCTCCCAGGATCTGGCGCGCACCACGGTGGCGACCCTGCTGAGCCGGCTGTGCGAAAAGGGGATGGTGGAGCGGCGGCCCGGCGGGCGGGGGTTCGTCTACGTCGCCGTGCAGGACACGCATGGGCTGACCGCCCGGCGCATGCACCGCGCCCTCGACCAGGGCGGTGAGGACCGCAGCATCGTGCTGGCCCGGTTCGTCGAAGGGCTCAGCTCCCACGACGAGGCCGAGCTGCGGCGACTGCTGGAGGGGGGCCGGCCGTGATCACGCTCCTGCTGATTCCGCTCCTGCTGCCGTGGGCGCTGCCGCCCCTGGCGCGGCGGACCGCCGAGCACGTACGTCCGGACATCGCCCTGTGGACCGTCACCGGCGCCGCCGCCGTGCTGGCCCTGGGGGTGCTGGCCTGCCTGGGCCTCCTGCTGCTGCCGCTCGCCCTGAGCCTCCCGGTGCTGGCGGGACTCGCGCATCTGCTCCACCCCCTCCAGGCGGGCCCGGCCCTCCTCGTATCCGGGGTGTCCGTGCTCGCGGTCGGCGCGCTCGCCGTGGCCGCGATCGCCGCGGTGCGGGGTGCCGCGAGGGAGGTGCTGAAGCTGCGCGCGGTCCATGATCACGTGGCGGGGCTCCCGGACGCCGACGGCCTGTGCGTCGTCGACGAGGACCGGCCGGACGCCTTCGCACTGCCCGGCGGCCCGCGGGGGGCGAACCGGATCGTGGTGACCTCGGGCATGCTCAGGGCCCTCGACGGGCGCGAACGCGAGGTGCTCCTGGGGCACGAGCGTGCCCACCTGGCGTGCCGGCACCACGTGTTCCTGGCCGTCGCCGGGCTGGCCGGCCGGTGCCACCCGGCCCTGGCCGCGGCCCTCCCCCACGTTTCCTTCGCCGCCGAACGCGCGGCGGACGAGGCGGCCGCCCGGGTCTGCGGAGACCGGCGGCTGACCGCGCGGGCGATCGGCCGCGCCGCCCTGGCGGCCGCCTCCCACCGCGCCGGGCCCGAACGCTCGGTACTGGCAGCCGGGTCGACCACCGGCCCGGTGCCCGCACGGGTCAAGGCCCTGCTCGGCGGGGCGCCGGCGCGACGCTTCGCCCCCGCCTTGCTGGCCATGGCCCTCTTGTGCGGTTCGGCGGGCGCCTCGTCCCTGGCCGGAGCGGTCTGGCTGCACCGCGGGGTCGAGATCGCCCAGGGCGAGCAGCCTTCCGACTGACGTACCGGCTCCGCGACATCTGCCTGCACGCCGTCGGCGCCGGCCATGATCCCAGGGACAGGTATCGCCGTCTTCGCGGCCCGGGGCTCCCTCGCATCGTTCCCGAGTCCCGCGCCGGCCGACCATGATCGTTCTCAGCGCCAACGGCTGTACCCATGTTCCCCGAGGCCATAGAGGCCCGTGGGTTCAAGGAAACCGAAGTCTGTTCAGCGGGAACTCGCGGGTCAGTCCGTGTGCATCAGCAGGGCGAATCCGCAGGTCCGGCGGGAACCGTGGGGTGGGCTGCGAGGCGGTGGGCTTCGGCGGTGACCTCGGCATCGACCTGGTCCACGGTTCTGCCGCCGTATTCGAGGATGTCGTAGTCGTCGTCGAGTTCAGCGAGGCGCTCGGTCAGAGGCAGCTCATGTCCATGGTGCTGGTGAATCCGGAAGGTGAACTCCCGAGGCGTGAGCTCTCCGGCGAGCATGCGGCGTGCGAGGGCTCGGACGGCGGCTTCCTGACCGGCCTCGCTGCCGACCGGATAGAAAGCGAGGCCGAGTTCGTCGAGTGCTGCGGGAAGCAGGTCGTGGACGTCGTAGTCCGCCTCGGCGCGCGTGCACGCGGCGAGCATTCGAAGGCCGGGGGTGTCGAGGTCGGCGACGAGCGCATCGCAGGCGGCATTCACCACGTCGCTCGCGCGGATCTCCCCCATGCTCCAGAGAGCGGCATGGTCCTGTAGAGCGATTGCTGCTGCTTCGGTAGACGTCACTCGTCCATGATTCCCTTCACGGTGCGTCCGGGTCGAGCAGATTGCATCGAAGGTGCTGTTCAGCGGCCTGTTCCAGCAGGGCCCGTGCGGAGTCCGCGTAGCGCATGGCCGTCTTCTCGTGAAGCCCGAACACCTCGGCGAGGGTGCGGAGCCGGACGCCGGGCGCGATGGTGCAGCCACGAGTGGCGAGCAAGGGCCGCACCTCCCCGATGGCTCGGGTGATCGTGGAGCGGTCGACGCCGAACCAGCAGGCCAGCACGTCGTGCGTGACTGCTTGGCGAAGGTGGACAAGCGTGGCCAGGAGCCGGCCGATAAAGACCAGCCGGTGCTTTGCGCCGGCCCCGACGGCCCGCTTCCGCGGCCTGGACTCCAGTCCTGCCTGGTGCCGCTCATGCCATAGCGGACCTACCTCGGCTGCAAGTTCGGCGATCACCTCGGCCGACAGCCCCGTGATCCTCCGGTCGCTGATGATCGCTGCACGAGCCCCGTTCCCCACCACACGACCATGATCAGGGATCACGATCCAGCCTCGCACCGCCAACCATGCACGAGCTCGTTAGGTTCTGTCTCGTTGGTCAGCGTTGGGTCCCGATGAGGATGCTGGCGAGGTGGAGTGGGGCCTGGTAGGCGATGGCGAGCTTGTCGGTTCGTGTGGCCGGGCCGCGCCACTGCTTGAGCCGGTTGATGCAGCGCTCGACGGTGTTCCTCTGCTTGTAGGCCTCGCGGTCGCGGCCGGCTGCGGGATGAACGCCCGGATTCTCAGGCTCCGTAGGTGGCTGCGGATGGCACAGGAGGAGTAGGCCCGGTCGGCCAGCACCGCGAGAGGACGGGTCCGTGGTCTTCCGGGGCCGCTTCCGGGCACTTCGTCCCCGCAGCACCCAGAACCGTTCCGTATCCGCAGTTCAGAGGCTTCTCTGCTAGCCTCCCGGCCGTGCTTGAGATGAGCATTCCGGCCGGGATCTCCCGGCGGGGTCGTGGCGCGGGCCCGCCGTCGGCGGGCTGATGGGGGGCACGGTCCCGCTCGCTCCGATGGAGATCGACAGCCCCTGGGTCAGCCATTTGTGCGCCACTGTCATGTTCGGCACGCGCCCGCCGGTGGCCGTGCCGACCAAGGCCCAATAGCGTTCCAGACGGGGGTCGAAGCCGGACGACCTCGACGCCAACTCGTACAGAAACGCACGGAAAGCGGGGGTGTCCGACTCGCGCCGAGCTCGAGCATGGGCGGAAACGAACGCGTTCACCGCGCCCCCCGGGCCAGGCGGCAGGCCTCGGGCCAACGCGGCGGCGGTCAGGGCGGCCGCTTCCTCGATCTCCCCGTAGAAGGCCGGTCCGTCCCTCATCTCTTCGTCGTGGTCCTGGGTCCAGCGGGTGAAGCTGGGTGTGGCGACGAGGAGATGAAGCTCGGCATAGGCGAGGGCCGAAGCGGGATCGGGGTCCTGTGGGGGGCCTGGGGACAGCATGGCGATCATGATGTCGAGCCGGCGTTTGGGCATGGCCGCGGACAGTTCGCGATGCCAGTGGTCGGTGAGGCTGCGATGTGCCTCGGGGAGCCGCTGCACGCGAGAGAGGATCTCCAGGCGCCGGAGCCGTTCCTCACTCGTGCAGTCGTCGAGCGACATGAGCGTGGCCTGGCGCCACCGCAGTTCGGTCAGTCGCTCCTGGACCGATTCGAGCTCGGTCGAGACCAGTTCGCCGAGGGAGCACTCCCCGGTGACCACCTGCGTGATGGTCGCGATCGGAGTGTCCAGCGCTCGTAGGCGTCTGATGAGGCGGATGCGGTCCCAGGCATCGGGACCGTAGCGCCGATGGCCACCGGTGCTACGGCCGGCGACCGGCAGCAGACCGCTGTCGGAGTAGTAGCGGAGGGTCTTCACCGGGACGCCCGTGCCGGCGGCGAGTTCGCCGATGCTCCATGTGTCGTGCGTCACAGCCTGTTGAATCTCCTGCGCGGGGGAGGTCCTAGCGTACTCAGTACCCAACCGACCGCATCGAGTCGGCCGCCTCCGGCCAGGAACGGTGGATACGTATGTCCCCGACCACGACAGCACCGCGTCCACGCCGACGTGACGCGCTCCGTGCGGCGCTCTTCCCCTTGCTGTGCACGCTGGCCCTGCTCACGGGCGCCGCCGTACCGGCGACCGCCGCCCCAGCAGGTTCTCCGCCCTCTGTGGGTCGCACCGGTACGGTCATACGTACCGACCACGGCGCGGTACGCGGCATGTCACACGGCTCGTACACCACCTTCCTCGGCATCCCCTACGCGGCACCGCCGACCGGACCGCTGCGCTGGCAGGCCCCGGTGCCCCCTGCCGCCTGGCGGGGCGTCCGGGACGCGACGGCGGCCGCTCAGCGCTGTGTGCAGATGCCGGCACCAGGAACAGGCGCGGTCCTCGGGTCGGAGGACTGCCTCTACCTCAATGTCACGATGCCGACCGCGAAGCCCGCCCGGCAGAAACGGCCCGTGATGGTGTGGGTGCACGGCGGTGCGTTCCTGGGCGGTTCCGGCAGCGACTACGACACCGAACAACTGGCGGTCCGGGGCGACGCGGTCGTCGTCACGGTCAACTACCGCTTGGGAATCTTCGGCTACTTCGGCCACCCCGATTTGGGCTCCGCCCCACCGTTCGGCCTGGCTGACCAGCAGGCTGCCCTGCGCTGGGTGCGCGCCAATGCCGAGCGCTTCGGCGGAGATCCCGCCAATGTCACGCTGTTCGGCGAATCCGCGGGCGCCCTCAGCATCTGTGCACACCTCACCTCGCCGACGGCCGTCGGCCTCTTCCGGCGGGCCATCCTCCAGAGTGGTTCCTGTTTCATGTCCTTCCCGCGCGGCGCTCTCGCCCCCGGAACGCCGGCGTACGAGCCGTTCGCCTCCCAGGTCGATGTGCAGGCGGCCGGTACGGACGCCGCCCGGCAGTTGGGCTGCGCCACGGGGGCCGGAGACGAGGTACTGGCGTGCTTGCGCGGGCAGAGCACGGACCGCCTGGCCACCGCGCCGCTGATGCAGTCCTTCAACCGGCCCGCCTTCGGCAATGCGCTGCTACCTGAGGCACCGGACGCGGCGCTGGCCTCGGGACGCTTCCACCGCGTGCCGGTCATGCAGGGCACCAACCACGACGAGATGCGGATGTTCGTCGGCCTGACGCTCGCCGCGTTCCCGATCCGCACCGAGGAGGACTACCGCGCCCGCCTGGTGGACGCCTTCGGGCCCTCGGCTTCGGCCGTCGAGGCGCAGTATCCGGCAGCACACCACCCCACGCCCGCGCTGGCCTGGGCCACCGTGCTGACCGATCGATCCCTCGCCTGCACCACACTGGCGGCAGACCGTGCCTTGGCCGCTCACGCCCCCGGACTCCCCGTCTACGGTTATGAGTTCAACGACCCGAACGCTCCTGTCCTCGCCGGCCTGCCTGCGAACCCGGACTTCCCCTACGGGTCGGCACACGGCTTCGAGATGCCGTTCCTGTTCGCCGCGTTCCCGACCGAGAAACCGCTGAGCGACACCCAACGCGGCTTGTCCGACCAGATGGTCGGATACTGGACGAACTTCGCGCGCACCGGAGACCCGAACGCTTCCGGCGCCCCGCGCTGGGCCGCCCTTCGCCCTTCGTCTCCCCACGCGCGGTCGGTGCAGTCGCTGACTCCCGGACCCGGTGGAGTGCGTCCCGTCGATGCGGATGCCGCCCACCACTGCTCGTTCTGGGCAGGCCTTCCTGCGCCGGTGAGCGGCCTCTGACCGGTCCGGGTGCACGGCCCCCGGCGGCGTTCGCGTGCCGCCGGGGGCCGGGCAGCCGTGGGGTCCGTGACAGAGGGTGGGCCACAGGGACGAATACCCGGTCAGACCGGTGCCGCTGCTGCCCATCGCTACGTCAGGGGAAGTGACCAGGCCTAAGGCGATCACTGCGGACCAGATGGGACGCGCCGGGGGTGGGCTGACCGGGGTGGGCTGTCTTCCGTGAGACAACACTCGAAATCTGATCTTGTGCCATCAAAGTTTGAGCGGTGCCCGCGCCGCCGCAGCGGTGTCTCTGCGCACTCGACGGTGCCCACGGCAACGCCAGTCAGGAGATCAGACCCCCGGCCTGGGGGTCAAAGCAGACGAGACCGAGAGTTCGCGCGAGACCTGCGGCAAACGTCCCGGCCTCCTGGTACTTGCTGAAGACCATTCCGAAGTAGAACAGCGGGCCGCTGGCATTGTTGATCAAGGGGCCGTCGGACCAGGGGCTGGCGTCCTCGTCCTCTTCGTCGTCATCAAGGCTCAGGTCTGGCCAGCGCGCCACCAAGGCCTCGACGTACTCCCCGATCAAGGGGGTCGGCGCAGCCTTCTGGCCTCCCACGTGCCTCATGTGCTTGCGGTAGAGATCCTCGAAGGTTTCCGCTGCCGTTGCGTCGTCGGCAGGGCGGAGGCCTTCCCAAACAGCCAAGTCGTAGCTCATGGCCGCATCGTGCTTGGCAAGACTGACACCCCTGCCGGCAGCGGTGGGCAGGGTGTGTGAGATGAGCCGGGGCGGCCGCGATGAGGTCGGGGGCCTCTCGTTCTGCTTGGAGTGCCGCGATGGCACGTGGGTCGGCGTAGGCAGCACGCGGGTTCATCGAGGAATCGGGGTGGCGCCGGTCGCTGTGACCGACAGTTCCCATAGCCGTGCGGCCCTGTCGGGGTCAATGGCGTACTCGCGGACGCCGCCGTCGTCCATGGGCTCGGCGGGAGCGGAGATGCGCGCGACATCGCAGTCTTCGAGGTAGAGCCCGCCGCGACCGTCCAGGAGCGGAGATGTGGCTGCCCACAGACCGGTGGCGGCGCCCTGGGAGGGTGTCTTGAAGTCAGCGCCGATCACCTTGCCGTGCTCGTCCACCCATCCTCGTTCGATCTGCTCCCGAAGCTTCATCTCCCGCTGGAGTTCGGTAATGATCTTTCCCGGGTGGAGGGAGAACGTCCGGACTCCGTCGTTGCGCCCGAGGGCGTCGAGCTGCACTGCGAACAGGGCGTTGGCGGTCTTGGCCTGGCCGTAGGCCAGCCACTTGTCGTAGCCGGTGCGGAAGTGCGGGTCGTGCCAGCGGATGTCGGTCAGGGTGTGCCCGGCGGAGCTGTTGATGATGACGCGCGCGCCGTCGGCGGCGGCCAGGAGCGGGTAGAGCTCACAGGCGAGTGTGAAGTGTCCGAAGTGGTTGGCGGCGAGCTGGTATTCCCAGCCGGGCCCCACGCGCCGCTCGGGGGTGGCCATGACGCCGGCGACGGCCATCAGAAGGTCGAGCCTGTTGGTGGAGTCGCTGATCGACGCGGCGCCGGCACGCACGCTGTCGAGGTCTGCCAGATCCATGGGAATGACTTCGCAGCCATCCACATCCTCAAGTGCCGCGCGGGCCACGGGGGGCCGGCGTGCCGGAACGATGACCCGGGCCCCGGAGGCCGCCAGGCTCCGGGTGGTTTCCAGGCCGAGCCCGGAGTAGCCCCCGGTCACGATGGCGGTCGTGCCGGAAAAGTCGCGGCCGGCCATGACGTCCTCGGTAGTGCTGGTGGCAGAGAAGGGCGAGCCGAGTGGCTGCTGATCAAGGGTGGTCATGCCGATGACGCTACGAGCTAGAGCAGGGTCTAGATCAAGTCCTAGACTGCGCGGCATGGAGACTACCGAGACGCCTGCGGAACCACTGAGCATCGGCGAGGTGGCCGAGCGGACCGGACTCAGCGTGCATGCGCTGCGCTTCTACGAACGCCAGGGTCTGCTCGTCGGACCGGTCCAGCGCACCACGGGCGGCCGACGGCGATACACCACAGTCGATGTCGACTGGCTGCTGATCTGCGTCAAACTGCGTGAATCCGGCATGCCGCTCGCCGACCTCCAGCACTTCGCCGAGCTGGTACGCCACGGCCCGGGCAACGAGGCAGAACGTCTGCAGCTCCTCGATGCTCATCAGCAACGTGTGGTGGCACAGATTCAGGCGCTGGAGGAGTGCCGTTCCCTCATTGCCTGGAAGGTCGACGTTTACGCCGAGCACCTCACCCGCGGCGAGGCCGGAGGGCTCTGGGACCCGACGGGCTGAGACAGGGACGGACACGACCTCGTCTCGTCGCGGACCCCCGCCCTCGCGCTGCCCTTCGCCGACCCGGACCGAGCCGGCGCCGAGCTCTCCCTCGTCCACCAGCTCTGAGTGTTGGACCGCTCGTCGAGGCTTTCGAGGACCATACGCACCCGTTGGCAGCACCTCGTCCAGACTCGGCGGACCGTACCGGCCGATAGCCACACCGCGGCGCCGAGCGGAGGGTCGTGGGCACGGACCGCACACGAATCGGGGCCCGGAGCACGTGTGGTCCAGGCCCCGATTTCAACCGGGCCGGCTGTTCAGCCGCAGGACGTCGAGGTCACCGGGTGTCGTGTCTCTTGCCCGCGAGCAAGGACAGCAGCTCGACCATGGTCGCGTTGACCGTGCGCTGCTCGTCGATGATTCCGGCGATCTTCGGTGGTCGGTCGCCGGGATCGGGTAGTTGTTCTTGTCCGTGGCGGAAGATCGGCAGCAGGGTCTCGGCGGCATCGCAGCCGGTGCACGCCGTGGTGCCCGACACGGTCAGTACGTCGAGGGCGGCCATCGTCTTGATCGGGACGGTCCGGTCGCCGGCCAGGGGGCAGCCTCTGCATGCAGGGTGACGGGCCGCCCGCGGCGGCTGTCCAGCACCCACGCCCAGGGCGTGGCGGTCGCCGCCAATTCGGTACATCCATAGGCAGGATTCGAGCTGCTGGCGCCCGTGGAGCCGTACGCGTTCAATTTCCTGGCCGTCGCAAAGGAGGAGCGTGATCGGGGCGGTGGCGGTGCGGGATCCGTCACGGTGAGGTGGGGCAAGCTGCTCTCGCCGGGCCCGCTGGCACGGGAGGCAGAAGGGTGAGGCCGGGAATCCGTACCGGGCAAGGGGATCCGCGCCGGGCACATGGGCCGGTCTGGCTGAGCGCCCTCCTGGAACGCGGCTACCAGCGTCCGCGCCCGCACATCGACGCACACCCCCGGCACGAGATCCGCGCGCCCCTCCACGTCGAGAAGAGGCCCGATGCCCACCCCCAGGGGCATGCTCACTGACGAGGTGAGCGCAGACGGGAAAAGAGCGCACCTGACCCCGTCCAGGCGAGCTGGTGGGTGACCCTGGCCGCGGCCCGGTCGGGTGAGCCGACATGCCGTTCGCCCTCCTACCACGCGCCCCCTCGCCGCCAGGGTTCGTGCTGCTGGACGGGCACCTTTCCGTGCATGCAGGTGGCGTCTTGACGTCCAAAGTAATTAGCTGCCATATTATGAGCATGACGACGGACGGGGACGGCAGCGAGCAGCCCACACTGGAGCAGGCCGACTGGCAGGTGCGGCACTACGGTCTGGAGGTGGACCCACAGGCGGTGCTGGTCGCGGTGCGACTGATCTCCGCGGGTGCGAGGGTCGGCCGGGCGGCCGAGGCCCACTTCGCCAGGTTCGGGCTGTCCACGGGCCGCTACCGTCTCCTCTCCGACCTAGAGGGGCACGGCGGAGAGAAGTCCCCTTCGCAACTGGCGACCGACCTCGATGTCTCCAGGGCCACGGTCACCGGTCTGCTCGACGGACTCGAACGCGAGGGACTGATCGCCAGGCGCCCGTCCACCGAGGACGGCCGCGGCACGGTGGCGGTCCTGACCGCGCGCGGTGCGCAGCGCCTGCGTGACATGGCGCCCGAACATTTTGGGCGGCTGGAGGCGATGGTGGGGGGGCTCACCGTCGAGGAACGCACGGTGTTCCTCGACCTGCTCGCCCGCGTCGTGCGCGGTAGTTCGGCCCTGACCGCCGACTGACCGCAGACTCACCGCCACAGGCGGTACGGGGCTCTCATCCCGCGGATGAGAGCCCGTTTCACGACGCGATAATTAGGCACCTAATTATCAAGTGGAAACGGTCCCTTCAACCGTCCGGCCGATCCCTTTCTCCTTTCCGAACTCGAACGAGATGAAGAGGCCCACATGCCTGCGACGAAGCCTGCGATGAAGGAAAGAACCGGCCCGAGCAGGGCGGCCGCCCGGCCGTTCTCGCTGTGGCGCGAGGTGCTGACCGCCTACGCCGCCCCCGCGGTGATGGCCGGCAGCGCAGGAGTCGTCACCGGTCAGGCGGACCTGACTCGGGCGGCGTGCACCTCTATCGCCGGCACCTCCGCCGTCGTGGCGTTCCTGGTCGGCACCTGGCTGCGGCACGGTGGGCGGCCACGCCGCTGGACCACGGCCCTGCCACGTGTCGTCCTGACCGTGGTGCTCGTCAGCGCGGTCGCCAGTGTGGCGGCCGGGGTGGGATGGTTCGCCGCCGAGTGGCTGCCGACCCACAGCTCACTTCACGCCGCCCCCTGGCTGCGGCGTATGCGCATCGACCTGCCCGTCTCCGCCGTCCTCGCCACCACCATCGTCACCCTGCGCTGGCGCAGCACCATCGCGAAGCACCAGCTGTAGCCGACCCGGCACCGTACCCCCGGTGCCGGACGCCCGACCGAACTCACCCGGCGGCTCCCCCGCCCGGGAACACCAGGCATTGAGGACACACGATGATCGTTGTCTTGGGAGCGACCGGCACCACCGGAACCGCCCTGCTCCACAGCCTCCGGGCACTCGACGTACCCGTCCGCGCACTCACCCGCACCCCGCACCGTCCGCTCCCCTGCACCCCCCGCCCGCACAACCGGCCCGTCGAGGTCCAGTACGCCGACGCAAGCGACCCCGACTCGCTGCGCGCCGCCTTCAAGGGAGCCGACCAGCTCTTCCTCGCCATGGCCAACGGCCCCGCCCAGGTGGAACTCGAAACCCGCGTCATCGACATCGCCGCCCACAGCGGCATCGGACACATCGTCAAGCTCTCCGCACCCGCCGCCGAGCCCGACTCGCCCGTCGCGATATCCCGCGGCCACCACGCCGTCGAGGAACACCTGCGCGCCTGCGGGCTCACCGGCACCGTCCTGCGCCCCTACGCTTTCATGCAGAACATCCTGCGCCTCGCGCCCACCGCGGCGCAGGGCCTCGTCCTCGGCGCGATGAGGGACGCCCGCTGCAACTACATCGACTGCCGGGACATCGGCGACGTCGCGGCCGCCGTCCTCACCCGCAGCCACCTCGCCGGCGGCACCTACACGCTGACCGGGCCGGAGGCCCTCTCCCACCCCGACCTCGTCGCCCGGCTGACCGCCCTGACCGGGCGTCGGATCCAGTACGTGGACCTCGCCCCGGACGAGATGCGCGACAGCCTCGTTCACCAGGCGGGCATGCCCGCCTGGCTCGCCGCCCATGTCGTGGAGATCCAGCGCCTCGCCATCGCCCGCCCCGAAACCCCCACCAGCACCGTCGCCGACATCCTCGGCCGCCCGCCCCGCAGCCTGGACGCCTTCCTGAACGAACACCGGGACCACTTCCTCCGGTAGCCCGACTCGTAGCCCCGGCCACCCCCGCCCCGGGCTTCCGGCGCTGGGGTGGTGGGCCCTGGACCCGACCGCAGAGTTCGGCCCGGCCTGGGTGGTGCTTGTGGCGGTGATGGCCTTGGCGCGGCCGGCACCCGGCGTTCGACGCCCACCCCCGCCGGCAGCGCCCCGGATGCCGCTGGTGCGCCCGAAAGCGTCAAGCGGGTGCACGCCTGCAGGACACGCGCCGGCCCATCCTCGCCGAGGGTGTGACAGCAACCGAGGCGGCGACCGCCGTCGGCTACGTCAGCACCTTCCAGTTCAACCGCGAATACCGTCAGGCGTACGACCTCCCGCCCCAGGACACCGTACGAATCCGACCGACACCTCGTCGCCCTCGCCGACGCAGGAGGAAGTCGGCCCGGCATGTCGAGGGCGACCGGCAGCTCCAGCGCCGGTACGTCCTCCTCGACGGCGGCGTGGTCGGCCATGAGGTCGGTGACGGCCCCGTACGGAGCGCGCCGCGGCTGACGCCGTGGTCGCGGGCGAGGGCGGCGATCGAGCGGCCCTCCAGGTGCGCGGTACGGATGCTCTCGGTCTTCGCGGCAGCCAGGGCGGGCGGCGCCCGCCCTTGTTCCCCTTGGCCTCGGCGGCGGGCAGTCCTTCGTAGGTCGGCTCGCGCTGGAGGGCGCGCTGGAGTTCTCTGGCGGCGGCGAGGGTCTGCACCATGAACCTCAGGGTGGACAGCAGCTCTCCCGTGCGAGGGTGACGGGCGGTGAGGTCCCTCGCGAAGACCGCGCCGTCGTGGCTGCGCAGCGCGACCTGGTCGCGGTGCAGGACATCGAGAGCACGTCGAGAATGTGCCATGTGCCCGGTGCCCCGGACGAGGCGGAACGTCTCGGAGATGTGCCCGGTGTCGCCCGGCCCCGCGTACACGAGCAGCTCGGCGAACTTCGGGCGCTGAAGCAGGCGGAGGCGCCCCCAACGAGAACACCAGCCGGCTACTGCGGCAGTACCTCCCGAAGGGCGCCGACCTCCGCACATCCGACCAGGCCGACTGGACGCCATCGCCCGCGCAAGGTTCATGGCTACCGCGCTCCGGCAGAGGTCTATGCTGACCTCCTGAACAGCGGGGACGCACTGACCGCTTGAGTCCACCATCGTTCGCCGACAGAGCCCTCGGGGGTGGAGCGCTCCTCGTCCGGGCCCATGGGGCAGCCAGAGCACACAGCCTTGGTGCGACTGCTGCTGGATCAGCGACCGCTGTTAGCCTGCCGTCCATGATCAAGAGCGGCCTGGCAGGCCGAATAGGCCGCATGGCGGGGGACAGCAGGCCTGAGCGCGTACTGATCGCCGCCAGTTTCGTCAACCGCGTCGGCAATGGTCTGTTCAACGCGGCGTCGGCGCTCTATTTCACCTTGATCGTGGGCCTGCCGGCAGTGCAGGTCGGCGCCGCGCTCACGATCGCCGGGGTGATCGGCCTGTGCGCGGGGATACCAGGCGGACATCTCGCCGACCGGCGAGGGGCGCGCACGATCATGATGGTGGCCCTCGCGGTCCAAGCGGTGTCGATGGCGGCCCTCGTCCTCGTGGAGAGCTGGGCCGCGCTCACGATCATCACGACGGTCGACCAGATCGCCGCGGCGGCTGGTGGGGCGGCCTGGGGCGCTCTGGTGGTCCGGGCCGGGGGTGAGCGCCAGGCCCTGTTCCGTGCCAAGCTGCGCACGTTCGTCAACCTGGGCGTCGTCCTGGGAACGGTGGGTGCCGGGCTGGCGCTCGCCGCGGACACCCGCAAGCTCTGTACGCCGTGGTCGCCGTCGGATACATCGGCTCCCTGACCACCCTGGGTGCCGTGCTGCGGCAAGGCATGGCACTCGGCGTCGCCTACGGCATCTGGGGCGCGAGCGGGGTCGCCCTGACCGCTGTCCTGGCCGCGATCCTCTTCGGAGACCCGCTGACCGCATTGGTGGGCCTCGGCCTGGTCGTGATCGTCGCCGGCGTGCTCTGCGTCGAGCTCGGCTCACAGGCCGCCCGCGCCCGGCGGATACCCGAACAGGAAGAGAGCGTGATGACCTGGGGCTTCCTGACCCTTGCCATTCTCACCAAGGTGGCCGCGACCCTGTCGCTGCGGATGGCCTCCCAAGGGGGCGGCATGAAGTGGCGCGTGGCGACTACCGCCGGCTACGCCGCCGCGTTCATCTTCCTCACCCTGACCCTCCACCACGGCATGGTCGTCGGTGTCGCCTACGGCATCTGGGCAGCTGGCGGCGTCGCACTGACCACCAGCGTCTCCCGCCTCCTGTGGAACGAACCTCTCACCAAGATCATGGCTCTCGGCATCGGCCTGATCATGACCGGCGTCCTGATCGTCGAACTCGGCGCCGACACCGCAGCGGCGCGTGCCTCGGCTGGGCCGAGGGCAGGTCGACGGTGCCGGCGCAGACCGCCTTGTACCGCTTGTACTCGACGGTGCCCTTGTCGACGGCGGTCGAGCCGCCCGCCTGGTAACAGGGTGGTGAGGCCGTCGCCCTGGGGCTTTTCAAGCCCTTTTTTGACTGTTTGTGAATGTCTCCGTCACAGGGTGGGGGTGATGCGTAACGTCCTGGTCCGGCATGAGCCGCTGGGGCCGGTGCCGCGGACTAGAGGTGGGGTCTCGATGCGGGATGCCAAGGACACGACGGCGGAGCAGCGGTTGGAGATGCTGCGGGGGCTGCTGGCGGGGGCGCGGGGTGATTCTCGTGCCGGGCAGGTGCTGGCTCGTGGGGGCGGTGTGCTGGTGGGGGTGGCGTTGCACGGGGCGGACCGGTTGCGGGAGGGGCTGGAGCTGACCGGTCTGGAGAGCAGTGTGCTGAAGGTGCTGCGGGCGGTGGTGCCGGATGCGGAGATCAAGGAGTGGGGCCGGGTCTACCGGGAGGCGGTGGATGCTTCGGGGGATGTGGCGGTGGTGCCGGAGGTGTTCACCGGGCGGGCGGTGTCGTCGGGGTACGGCTTCGCTGACCTGGAGGCCGTTCTGAGTGCGCTCGCGGAGAAGTACGCGGCGGCGGGCAACGGGGCGATCGTGGACCGGGAGGCGCTCGCGCTGGGCAAGAGCGTCGACAGTGACGCGTTCAGGGCGGCGACGCGGGTGAACCGGTTCGGCGCCACCGTCCTGGACCGCACCCGGCCGCCCGGCGGACAGGCGGCCCAGAGCCCGGAACCCACCGCGGAGGACGGGCAGGCGGAGGCCGTTGAGCGGGCGGCTGCGCCGGTGTTCCAGGTCAACATCGAGGCGGACAGTTTCTATGTCCATCGGGCTGTGGGCGACCAGTGGGGAGGCAGGGACGAGATCTACTGGTGTGCCTCGGCCGCCAGCGACAAGACCAGTGCCCCCGCCTACCGGTCCAACGAATTCGGGGCGGTCACGGCGGGCCAGACCCGCTCCTTCAGCGACCGGCCCCGTACCCTGTTCAAGGGAGCGGCCAGCACCGGTGTGGTGCTGACCGTCTACGCCTGGGAAGCCGACCAGAGCACCAGTGCGTACTACGACAAACTCGAACTCGCCCTGAACACGCTGTCCAAGGAACTGTTCGACACCTGGCAGTGGCAGCTCGTCTCGGCGGTCGCCGACCCCGGCAGGATCATGGGTCTGCTGATGGAGTTCCTCGGCTTCGCCATCTTCTCGCTGGAGTGGTTCCGTAACCAGGACGACCTCTCCTGCGCCCGTGCCTTCTTCCTGGACCAGTACGACCTGGCCGTGCTGGCGCACCGCAAGACCGCCGACTGGCACTTCGACGGAGACGGCTACCACGTCCTCAAGGTGCGCTACGCCGGCGACCCGGTGCCGTTCCCCACCGGCACCCTGGAATACGTCGTGCGGGAAGGCGGCACCTGGAGCGTCCCGATCGCCCTGCCCTTCGAAAGCATCACACCCCCGGCGCTGGCCTCCTACAAAGACCATCTCTACGTCATGTACGTCCAGCCCGGCAGCCGGATGGTGGTGTGGTCCCGACTGGAGGGACAGCACTGGACCCAGCCGCTCCAGGTCGGCGGCGACACCACCTACTACGCCCCCGCCCTCGGCGTCGCCCACGGAAAGCTCTACTACGCCGTCACCGGCGACAGCAACACCCTGCACTGGCGGACGTTCAACGGCACCTCCTGGACCTTTCAGACGCTCTCCGGCTACACATCCATCATGGCCCCGTCCCTGTCAGCAGAAGAGTTCGGCGGGAAAATGTGGATGAGCCACACCGGGGCGTGGAAGGACGTCCCCTACCTCAACACCCATGACGGCCAGAATTGGAGCCAGTCCCACCAGGACAACGTCTGGCTGTTCTCGCACAAGCCGGTCGCGATGTTCCCCTTCGCCGGCAGCATGCACCGCTTCGCCCGCGACAACGACGGCAGGATGCACCACAGCACCTCGACCAACGGCACCAGCTGGACCTCTCACGGCACCATCGCCAACTGGGCCCCCACGCACGGCCCGGCCCTCGCCGGCCAGGACAACAACATGTGGATCTTCCAACGCGGCGCGGACCGCAAGCTGTGGGCCGCCCACACCACCGGCGCCAGCGCCGCGTTCACCACCGCCCACATCATCGGCGGGGACAGCGGCCTGACCCTGATGGACGAGCCCGCCGCTACCACCCACAACGGCAGGATGTACGTCATGTACCGGCGCTGACCGCACCCACTCCACGTCGGCGGCCTCCACCAGCGTCCGCCAAGCAGGCACAGCCCCGATCGCCCGTTCGGTGCCCGCGCGTCGGGCGGGTGAGGGGGAACGCCGTGCTGCCCGGTACCGTCGCCGGGTTTCACCGCGCAGCACTGCGCGTCGACATCGGTGGTGATCCTGTGTGGAGGTGCCACCCGTTGGCCTTCGCACATTCGCTCCGCTTAGGCTTCACGTTGGCCCGCGCCACACCTGGTGGTTGCGGAAGTCAAGGAGGTGGAAGGCCGATGCTCGAGCAGGCTTCGGCACCCGAGGGCGGCGCTACTGACAAGCGCCTGCATCTGGTGCCCGACGAGGTCGTCGAGGTCGGCCGGATGGAGGCGGTGCGCCGCTACGACATCCTCGACACCCCGCCCGACGGCGCGTTCGACCGGGTGGCTGCGCTGGCGGCCCGCCTGTTCGACGTCCCCGTGGCGACGGTGACGATCGTGGACGAGGGCCGGATCTGGTTCAAGGCCGCGCACGGCCTGGACGGCGTCAGCGAGATCGGCCGCGACCCGGGCCTGTGCGGCTCCGCGGTCCTGCGGGACGACGCGCTGGTGATCCCCGACACTCTGCTCGACGACGTCGCCTGCGGCAACCCGCTGGTCACCGGGCCGCTCGGCGTGCGGTTCTACGCCGCCGCGCCGATCACCACGACGGACGGCCACAAGCTGGGCACGGTCAACGTCCTGGACACCAAGCCCCGCTCCATCACCTCCGAACAGACTGCCACCCTGACCGATCTGGCGGCGATCGTGATGGACGAGATGGAGCTGCGCCTGTCCGCGCTGCGCACCGTGCGCCAGGAGCAGCAGTCGGCCGAGGCCGAGCGGGCGGCCCGGGAGCAGGCGGAGAGGGACAAGGCAGCGATCGCGTCCTTCGCCTCCACCTTGCAGCGCACTCTGCTGCCGCCGGCGCTGCCGACGGTGCCCGGCCTGGAGCTGGCCTGTCACTACCACACCGCGTCCGTGCACGACGTGGGCGGCGACTTCTACGACGTCTTCCCCCTGGCCGCCGGGAAGTGGGGACTGTTCCTGGGGGACGTGTGCGGCAAGGGCGCCGAGGCGGCCACCATCACCTCCCTGGCCCGCTACACCCTGCGGGCCTCCGCCCAGCACACGGACGATCCCGTCGCGGTACTTGAGGCCCTGAACAGCGCGCTGCTGGCCGATGTCTGGGCGGGCAGCCGGTTCTGCACGGCTTTCTTCGCCACCCTCACCCCTGATGAGGCCGGGGGCTTCACCGTGGAGCTGGCCACCGGTGGGCACCCCCCTGCCTACCACCTCAGCCCGGCCCCGCCCGAAGCCGGGGGCGCCAGGCACACGCGGGTGGAAGCGGTCCGTCCCAAGGGCGGCATGCTCATCGGGGCCTTCCCCGGCGCCCGCTTCGCCTCCACCACCTTCCACCTCGCCCCGGGCCAGGCCCTGCTCCTCTACACCGACGGCCTCATCGAGGCACACACCAGCAGCGACACCATGCTCGGTGACGAGGGCCTGACGGCCTTCCTCACCGCTCGTCCCGCCTCGTGCGGGGCGGGCCAGTTGGTCCAGGACACCGTCGGCCTGCTGGACGCCCTGCCCGAGGGCGCGAGTGACGACGTCGCCCTGCTGGCTCTGTCGGTTCCCGCTCCCGACCAGGCCGCCGCCGCGACGGGGGCCAGATCCACCTCCCACATCACCGCCGCGCCGGCCGGCGAGGAGCACTGACCGCCATGACCGACGACATCGAGCTGACCCTGACCGCCACCCCCGGTCCCGCGGCGGTCGCCACCGTTACGGGCGAGATCGACCCGCATACCGCACCCGGCTTGCGTAGCCGCGCGCTGGAGCTCATCGACCAGGGCCACCGCCACTTGATCCTTGACCTGTCGGGTGTGGGCTTCTGTGACTCCGCCGGTCTCAGCGCACTGATCGGCATCTGGCACGGCGCCCAGGAAGCAGGCGGCTCCCTGGCCCTGGCCGCCGTTCCCGACCGGCTGATGCGCATGCTGACCTTCACCGGAGTGGACAGCCTCCTGCCCCATTACCCGAGCACCGCCGACGCGCTCGGCGCCCACCAGGGCGCCCCCGACGCCGCCTGAACCGCCCCTTCGCCGGCTCGCGTGGCTCCCCGGGCGGCGAAGGCCGGCCTGCGCGGTGGTACGACGAACGGTCGAGCGCCTCGGGTGTGGTTCAGGCTTCGGCGTGCTAGGTCCTTCTTCAGCCCGGAGTGGACCGGCGGCTCGGGCGCGGGTTCAGCTGAAGGTGCGGCGGTAGGTCTGGGGGCTCACGCCCGTGGTGCGTTTGAAGCGGTCCCGGAAGGCAGTGGGTGAGCCGAAGCCGACCTGGGCGCCGACGCGTTCGACGGAGTGCTCCGTGGTTTCCAGCAGGTGCTGCGCCTGGCGGACGCGGGCGCGGTGGAGCCATTGGAGCGGGGTGGTGCCGGTCTGGTCGCGGAAGCGCCGGATCAGGGTGCGGGTGCTGGTTCCGGCGCGCGCGGCGATGTCGGCCAGGGTGAGGTCGCGCATGAGGTTGTCCCGCAGCCAGGCGAGCAGACCCTCGAACTCGGAGCCCTGCGGCAGCGGCGCGTGGTCGTGGACGATGAACTGCGCCTGCCCGCCCTCCCGTTCGAGGGGCATCACCGACAGACGGGCGGCGTCGGCGGCGACGGCCGAGCCGTAGTCGCGGCGGATGATGTGCAGGCACAGGTCGAGTCCCGCGGCGGCGCCGGCCGAGGTGAGGAACTGGCCGTTGTCGACGTAGAGGACGTCCGGATCGACGTCGAGGTCCGGGTGGAGGGTGGCCAGGAGCCCGGCCGCCTGCCAGTGGGTCGTCACGCGCAGCCCGTCGAGGAGCCCGGTGGCCGCCAGGGGGAAGGTGCCCACACAGATGGAGGCGATCCGCGTGCCGTCGGCGGCCGCCGACCGCAGCGCGTCGCGTACGGCGGGCGGGAGCGGGGCGGTGGGGTCGGCGATGCCAGGCACGATGATCGTGTCCGCGTCCCGCAGGCCCTCGATGCCCCACGGCGCGCGCAGCGTGAACGCCCCTGCGTCGGTCTCGTCGCGCTCGGCGCACACCCGTACCTGGTAGCCGGGGCGTCCGTCGGGCCGGCGGGTGCGGGAGAAGACCTCGATCGGCGTGGACAGGTCGAAGGGGATCACTCGGTCCAGCGCGAGAACGGCGACGGTGTGCATGGCGAGAACATACCTCCTCACCGTACGACGGATCCGGGCGGGTTCCTTGGCAGGCCCAGGTCACCCCGCTTGTGAGACGCCCAAGGGGCTCTGGCAATTTCCCGTTGAAAACTGTCACTAGTGCCACTGGGCGACCGGAGCGAGGGACGGTTGACTTCAGGGCGTCGGGGCGGAGAGGAACCCGCCGCCATGCCGCCCGGCGCGCGACCCCGAAGGAACGCCCATGCACACGCAGATCGTCCTGTTCGACGGCTTCGACCCGCTCGACGTCATCGCCCCCTACGAAGTGCTGTACGCCGGCGGCATGGCATCGGGTGGCGCGGTGACCGTGGAACTGGTCTGCGCGGAGGGCCCCCGAGAGGTGATCAGTGGCACCGGCGGGCTCGCGCTGCGGGCCGCCGGCGTGCTCGATCCGGAGCGGGCGGACGTGGTCCTGGTGCCCGGCGCCTCCGGCCGCGTGGGCGAACCCGGCGAGGACCCGGGAGGCGGCGCCGACGCGGGGGCGGGGAAACGGGACGAGTTCATCCCGGTGCTCCTGGGCCGCACGCTCGACACCGAACTCCCCGCGCTGCTCCGGCGGGCCATGGACGACCCGGACACCACCGTCGCCACCGTCTGCGGCGGCTCGCTCGTCCTGGCCATGGCCGGACTGCTCGACGGGCGCCATGCCACCACCCACCACCTGGGCCTCGACCTGCTCGACGCGACCGGTGCCCACGCGATCCGCGCCCGGGTCGTGGACGACGGCGACCTCATCACCGGCGCGGGCGTCACCTCGGGGCTCGACCTCGCGCTCCATCTCCTGGAGCGCGAGCTGGGCCCTCGCGTCGCCCACAGCGTCGAGGAGTTGTTCGCCCACGAGCGGCGCGGCACGGTCTGGCGCACGTGGGGCGCGGATCCCGTCCCGTTCTGAACACTCGGTCGCACCCCGGCTCTCCCCCTACCCCACGCAGCTCGATTCCACGTACCGCATCCTCAGGAAGAACATCGCCATGCCCGTCGAAGGCACCTGGAACCTGTCCATCTCCACGCCCGTCCGCCGGATGGAGGCCGTGATCGAACTCGGCCGGTACGAGGGCTCCCTGACCGGGACCGCCCACGGAGCCGGCGAGGAGGTACCCCTGCGCGACGTCCTCCTCGATGGCGACCGGCTCACCTGGCGGCAGACCATCACCAAGCCGCTGCGCCTGGATCTGGCATTCGACGTGACGGTCGACGGTGACGCCCTGCACGGCACCTCGCGGGCCGGCCGCCTTCCGGCGTCGAAGGTCACCGGCGAGCGCAGGCCGATGCCGGAGCGCGAGGCGTGAACAAGCTCCTGCTGTCCCTGCACGTCCTTGCCGCGCTGATCGCCATCGGCCCGGTGTCCGTCGCCGCGAGCATGTTCCCGGCCACCCTGCGTCGCGCCCTCGGCGACTCGGGAGACCGTGAGGCCCGTACGACGACGGGGCCGCGCCCCGATCCCGGCAACTCCGCGTCCCCCGAAGCCCGTACGACCCTGCGGACGCTGCACCGCGTCTGCCGGATCTACGCCGGTGTGGGCATCGCGGTCCCCGTCTTCGGCTTCGCCACGGCCAGCGGTATGGGCGTCCTCGGCGACGCGTGGCTGATCATCTCGATCGCGCTGACCGGGGCGGCGGCCGGCGTCCTGGCCCTTGTGATCCTGCCCGCGCAGGACCGCGCCCTGGCCGGGGCGACGGGACGACCTGGCCCATTGTCCATCACGTCAACTTACTTGCTGCCGAGCCGACTTGCCATGACCACCGGCACCTTCAATCTGCTCTGGGCCACCGTCACCGTACTGATGATCATCCGTCCCGGCTCCACGACGGGAGCGTAACCGTGCGCCTGCGCCCACGTCACCTGCATCCCCCGCTCCTTCTGCGTCCCCTGCGTCCCCCTGGGCCTCCGCGCCCCCTGCGCGTCGCGGCTCACGCCGAGCTGATCTCCCTGATCGCGATGCTGGCCAACGTGTTCACCGTTCACCTCAAGTCCCTGTCGTCCCTGTTGGGCCCGGCGCACGGCTGCGCCTACCTGTTCGTCGTGGTCGCGATCGGGCGCCGCCCGCACGCGCCGACCGCCGTCAAGGCACTGGCACTCCTTCCGGGCGTCGGCGGGCTGCTGGCGCTGCGACGACTCGATCGCGGCGTCGCGCTCCGCACCCCGGCGGGACCGGCGGGAGGGGTGACCCCCTCGTGAACCTCATGCGCCTCGTGTCGCCGGTGATCGTCGGCCTCGTCTACTGCCTGCTGATGTCGCTGATCGGAGAACCGCACCGCCGCCGCTTCAACGCCGTCATGGTGGGCGGAGCGGGCGCCGCCTACTTGAGCGGGGGCGCGTTCGGCCCGTGGGAGCTTCCCTTCGTCGCGCTCATGGCGTACGTCGCCTACCGCGGCGTGGAGTCCTGGACGTTCATCGGTATCGGCTGGCTGCTCCACACCGCCTGGGACCTGACCCAGCACCTCAAGGGCCATCCGATCCTGCCGTTCGCCCACGACTCGTCCCTGGCATGCGCCATCTGCGATCCGGTCATCGCTCTGTGGTGCTTTCGCGGAGGGCCTTCCCTGATCGCGCTCGGCCGCCGCCGGTTCGGGCGGTCCAGCGGTGGTGCGGCCGGACGAAGTCCCCGAGAGCCGTCGCCGCGGCGCCCGGCGCTTCCTGGGGCAGGAGGTGACCGGCGGCGGGGACGGTGAGCAGGGGCGCCTGGGGAATGCGCAGCAGGAGGCGCACGCGCGGCACGCGCAGCGGCGGTTTCACCACGTCACTCTCACCGACCAGGACGGTCACGGGAACCGTGATGTCACGCGCGGCGCGGGTGATGTCGCGCAGCCGTCGTTCGACGTGGCCCCTGGAGGCAGTGCTGCGCACCCTGCACGCGGGTGCGCGCCTGGTGATCCCCGGGCGCTCGGTGGAGTGCCCGGGGACCGGCGCCGTCTTCGGTGGGAGGACTCAGACGTTACGGATGAGGTCGACGATGTCCTTGCGCCCCGAGGCGGCGATGAGCGCGCTGTCGTCGGTGGAGGCTGCGGCGATGCTGACGCGCGCCGCCTGTACGGCCTGCACCACGGGGTTGGCCGCGCCGCCGGTCTCGCCCCGCTTGTCGTTGAGCTTCTTCGGGTTCAGATAGTCGTACGTGTCTCCGCGCTCTCGGCGCGCGGCGACCGCCTCCTCGACGCGGCGGACGTCACGCGCGGCGATGTAGTCCACCTGGGAGACCTTCGCCCAGACGCCCACGCCACCGGTGACGAAGAAGTGGTTGGGTGAGCCGTTGGGGTTCAGAGCGCTGTTGTCGACGAGGTAGGTGCGGCCCGAACCTACCGTCAGGGTCTTGCCGAAGAGCGAAGCCCAGCTGTCCTTGGACTTATTGAGCAGCCTTTCGACCTGCTCGCCGACCTCGACGGCCTCGGCGATGACGGTGGCGTCGTCGACGCTCGCGTACAGGATGCTGTTGACCGCCGCGGCGACCGTGGCGCTGGCGCAGTGGCGGTAGGAGTGGCGCTGCAGGGACATGTCCAGTCGCAACGGCGTGGCGCTCTGGACGTTGATGGCGACGACGTTGCCGATGATCGATGCAGTGGCCATGGCAGGTGCTCCCTCCCCGGTCGGCGCCGGTCCCCTTGGCGGGACCGGCAACCGCGGCTACACGCCAACCACTGTGTCAAGATCCGATGAACGCCCTGTGAATGTCCGCTGAATGGGGTGTGAGGCGCCCACTCCCCTCTCACACCGTCTTGATCCGCCGCCCTCCACCATGTAGGCCGCACCGGTGCTCATCCCCATCGCCCCGGCACCGACGACACGAAGTCGAGCCCGCACCGGACGAGACCGGCTACGGGAAAACGGTACCCACCGGGCCACCCACTGACGGGCCCTGGCCTTCGTGCTCCGCACCGAGCTGGAACACCGCAGGTTGCTTCACGAATGGGACCCGATCCCCGAGGGTGCGCAGCAGGCCGGACAGGTCCTCGGCGGGACCGGAGCCTACGGCGGAGCCGGTCCTGCGACAGGTCGAAGGCCACGCAGTAGGCGGGCCGACGCGCGCGCCGCACCGCGAGGGCGGGCCGACGGTGGAATCGTCACGCGTGCATCGGAGATGGCCGACAGACCGGGGAACTACGCTGGTACCCCTTCTGACCGTCCAGGGAGCAGCGTGCCGCCGTCCTTCTTTCACCGGATCACCAAGTACGACCCCGCCGATCGCGACGAGCACGGCCACTACATCGGTGCAGAGGACACGGTCAGCGACCATGGACCGGTCGAGGCGGCGTACCTGGCGGCGATCGCCGCGTTCGCAGAGGCGGCGGGTGTCGCCCGGCTGGCGATTCGTGAACCCGCGGTCGCCGGATTCGTCCACTTCGGCGTGGAGCCGCCGGTGGAAGGGCACGGCCTCGACGGGCTCTTCCCGCCCGATCTCACCGGCTACCACGACGGTGCCGAAATTTCCCTCCCGGTCGCTCTGGAGCTGGTCCGGGCCATGCTCCGTGACCAGGGCGCCTGGTGCCGGCTGGAGGTGGGGGACGTGTTCAGTGTGCACGTCGGATGGGACCAGTACATGTACGTCGGCACCGACCGGCCCTGCGCGGACGCCGTGACCCGCACCCGGGAACTCGGCCTCTTCCCCGAGCCAATGACGGCTTCGCCCTACGCGGTGGAGCAGGACGAGCCCGAAGTGACAGATGTCGCCGACGAGGACTTCTGGGCGCGCGTGCACACGACCCTGGCCTCGCGACAGACGGTTCTCCTGGAAGAGAGCTACGTCCGCAACGCCACACGCTGGCACCGGCTCACGCCCGAGAACCTCGACACAGTGCGTGCCGGACTCAGCCCACGCGCTGTGCTGCACGTCTGGCCCGACATGACCCCTGACGTCGGTGCGGTCCTCGCCACGCTCCCCGAGGAGGGATCCGTGGAATTCATCTGGGAGACACAGGGTGGGACGATCAGCCACGTGATCGTGGACGAAACCGAGCACCAGCAGCTCGCCACCCTGGTGACCGGCGCGCTAGCGGCCTGCACCCTGCCCCTGTACGTCGACGAACGCAACCCGTTGCTCAGCGCCGTCCTGCCCGACAGCGACGGGGTGTTGCGCGCCCGGTGGTGACCTGGTTCAAGCCGGGCGACCTGCCGTCGCTGTGCATTGGAGTTGTCCAACGACTCACCCACTCAGCCCGGCTGGTCCCGGCAAGGAGCGGATCTGGGAGAGGTCGGCCGACCGGGCATCACCTGGTTCCGATAGCCGTCGGTGCTGTGTGGGGCCGGGTCGGCCGCCGATCATGGAGGTGAGCAGGTCCCCTTCTGCGTCACGACGACCGGCCCGGCTGAGTCCCCCGTACCGCCCCCCAGCACACCCCTTCATCCGAAATGTTCCCACCACCGGACATCGCCGACACCGGAGCGCGGGCAGCTCCGGCGACCGCGGCCGGACACGGAAATGGGCGTTGGTCCGCCCCCACGTGGGGGTGGACCAACGCCCATTCCTGCCGTCTGGTGCCGGGTGGTACTACCAGCGATACCAGCGGCCACTGCCGCCCTTGGGACGGGCGACGAAACCGATCAGCCACAAGACCAGCACCGCGATGGCGACCCACCAGAGGATCTTCACAGCGAAACCGGCACCGAAGAGAATCAGAGCGAGCAGAAGAACAAGAAGCAGGGGAATCATAGTTATCAACCTCCGAAGCACCGCATGCCCCGCCAGCACCCGCACATGCGCCTGACATTTACAGGTTTCTTATCCGCGCAGGCGGGAAGGCGCCATCCACCCCGGCCATGAACTACCCGTACGGCCCCGAAGAGACAACCCGAGCGCGATCCCGCACACCCGATCCCGCCACCGGGCTGCGAGCCCCCTCAGCCGGGCCGCAGGCGGACGTCGCCCCGATTACGGGCTGGGATCGGGAGCAGGGAGCCTCGGGGGATACTTGTGGCATGGATGGGTCAAGGAGTTCCTGGGTCACCACCACGCACGACTGGTCCGGCACCGTGGACGCGGACCATCTCGGCCAAATCCGCGAGGTACCCGCGGAGTTCGCTCGGGGCGGCCCGCGGCACCTTGTTCTCGAAATCGTCGCCTACGCCGCGGACGAGGCGGCGAGCCGGGGCGGTGGACGGTGTGAAATCACGCTGCACACGGACGGCTCGGTGGCGGTGAGGGACGACGGGCGGGGAACCGACACCCGCTTTGACGAGCACGGCCGGGGGGTGAAGAAGCCGGTCATGTCCACCAAGGACCTCCGGTTCTTCGACTCCCCCGGCTCGGAACTGCTTCCCGACGGGCACCCGCGTCGCGGGATGTCCGTCGTCGCGGCCCTGAGCGAGTGGCTGATCCATACCAACCGCCGTCTCAACGGATCCTGGAGTCAGCGCTATGAGCACGGCGTCCCGGCGACCGGGCTGGAGCCGGTCGACTCGGACGGGACCACGGGGACCTGCGTCCGCTTCCTGCCGGATGAAGCCCTGTGTGCGCAGCGGCCGCTGACGGTGGCTGACCTGACGCCATGGGCCGCGCACTGGGCCGCCCTGACCGTCTCCATCGAGGACCGGCGCGACATGGCGGAGGGGGCCGGCCGTGACCGCTGACCAGTGGTACGTCCTCATCGAGGAGGACACCCGGACCTCCCGGCGCGCCGACGGGGTCGATCTCAAGCTGCACCGCTGGACACTGGCGGCCAGCCATCCCGTGGGCGATACGGAGGCACAGGCTCTCGCCGTGGCCGAGGACGCGGCCCTGCACTACCTCCCGGCCGTCCTGGCGCGCCACGCGAGACCGGGGGACACTCCGGCTCGCCAGGCCTTTCGCACCCCTGATGGCACCTGGCTGGTCCAGCTCAAGCAGCGCCACCGCGATTGCCACATACGCGTGACCATCGCCCGACTCGCCCACATACAGGAGGAAACACAGGCCCCGGCGAAGACGCTCAAGGAAAAGCTGCGCCACGCCCTGGAAGGCCCCGAGCCCACCACCAGCCTCTGGACGACCAAAGCCCCGTAGGGGCACTGAGCCTCACAGCCTCACCCTCGAACGCCACCGGTCGGCCGCACCAGGCCCCCTGGCTGCAGCTCAACGACGGTGAGCGGCTCTCGGCGCCTTGATGGCGGCTGTCGTCGCCTCGCTCCGCTCCGCCGGCACGTCAGCGTTGTCTTGTACGCCAGATACGGCCTGTCCGCGCTCACACCGGCTGGGGGCGGGCTCGCAGCGCATCTGTCGTACGGTTGCGGCGCCTTACCGCCGCGCGCGGTGGGTTTGCCCGTTGCGATGATGGTCGGCGGCTCATTGGTTCTGCGTTGTGGTCCTGTCGGTCAGGCTGTGGGCGGTGGTGGCGGCCTCGCCGAGCTCGGGGATTTCGGCACCGTCGAACGTGGCGGCCTCGCTGCTGCGGGGGAACATCGCCTGCTCGTACTCGCTGAACGCGGCTTCGATGTCATCGGGGTGGGTGGCGAGGGCCCGGCCGAGCTCCGCGCCGTCGAGCATGGCGAGGTTGGCGCCTTCACCGTTCGGGCCCGCGAGGTGGGCGGCGTCGCCGAGCAGGGTCACCCCCGCCACGCGGTCCCACCGGTGCCCGATCGGCAGAGCGTAGTGAGGACGCAGGACCGGCGCGGTGTCGCCTTCGGTGATGAGCGCGGTGAGTTCCGGGGCCCAGCCGTCGAACTCGCGCGCGATCCGGGTGGCGGCCCCTGCCGGATCGGTGAAGTCGATGGTGGCGAACCAGTCCTGCGGCCTGGCCAGCGCCACGTACGTGTGCAGGGTGTCACCGCTTTCCCGGTGGGCGAAGATTTCCGTGCCCGGCGAGGACGCGATCAGCATCCCGAAGCCGACCGCCTTCGCGGCGGCAGGGTGGCGGGTATCGGCGTCGAACAGGTGGGTCTCGACGAACGACGTGCCGGCGTAGTCGGGGGTGGCGGTGGAGAGCAGCGGCCGGACCCGTGACCACGCGCCATCCGCTCCGACCAGCACGCGGGTTACGACGCGGTTGCCGTCGGCGAACATCACCTCGTGGAGACCGTCGCCGAGGGATCGGGTGCTGCTGACTTTGTGCCCCCACCGGACGGTGCCGGCCGGGAGTGATTCGAGCAGGATCCGGCGCAGCTCGCCGCGGTACACCTCGGGACGTCCGCCGGTGCCATCGTCGGGCTTGTCGAGCAGGACGGTCCCGTTCCGGTCGAGCACGCGCATTCCTTGGCGGCGCTCGATGACGATGGCGTGGAATTCGTCCATCAGGCCGGCCGCCTTGAGGGCGAGCTGCCCGTTGTAGTCGTGGATGTCGAGCATCCCGCCCTGCGTGCGCGCGGTCGGAGAGGTCTCGGCCTCGTAGACCGTGGCCGGGATTCCGTGGAGGTGCAGGACGCGGGCCAGTGTGAGTCCGCCGAGTCCTGCGCCGATGATCGTGACGGGCGTGTGCATGGGGGCTCCTTCGTCGTCCGGCCGCCCGGGGAGGAGCGGCCGTCGGCGAAAATGTGTCAGTCACTGCTGACGAGCCGCCGATGGTTGACCGACAGCCCCCGACAGCGGGCTGACACTGCGGCTCCGGCGTTCGATCAGGCCCGCGTCAAACGCAGGTCAGCCCGGCTGCGCGTACGACCGTCCCCTCGCGCCCCCACCTGGTCGGGCCAGACTGCGGGCGGTGCCTCTCGCCGGGCCTTCCCCTCGGCGGGTAGCGGAGAAAGGGGCTGTCCGGGGCTGGCGTGACGTCCTGCGGTCACTGCTAAGGCTTGTCCGGGCGTTCGGGTTCGTTGAGCAGGTTGCGGATGGCGTTGCTGTATCCCGCCGTGTCGGTCAGGCCGAAGGCCACGCGTTGGAGCAGGAATCCGTGCAGCAGGCCGATCAAGACGCGGGCGCCGTTCTCCGGATCCACGGGTTGAGCAGCGTACGCCGACTGTCCGCGGCGCAGGGCGTCGGCGATGGTGCGACGGACCCTTTCGAAGCCCTCGAAGGCGCGGGTGTGCACGGCGTCGTTGCGCAGCAGTTCCGACCAGGTTTGGACGACGCAACGGAGTAGTTCCTCGACGGGCACCACTTGGCCTGCGGCGTCGGTGACGGTCTCGACGCTCAGTGCCTCAAGGGATGCGGCGACGAGGTCGCCCAGAGAAGGGGCGTCAGCGGCCTCGGCGACTCGCTCCATGGGGTCGAAGATCAGCTGGAAGGCGTCCGCCGCGATGGCCGCGATGATCTCCTCCTTGCTCGCGAAGTAGCGGTAGGGGGCGCCCGCGGAGACGCCGGCCGCGGCGGCGATGTCCGGCATCGAGGTCTGGTGGAAGCCGTCCCGCGCGAAACAGCGGCGCGCCGCCGCCATGATCTCCGCACGCTTGGCTTCACGGCGCTCGGGCGTGATGCGCGGCATGGCTGGACCTCCGGCAAAGTAAATGCTCGTTCACCTTGACAGCCATCCTATCGGCGCCCATCGTAAAGTGAAAGGTCATTCACGGAAGGGAGTCTTGATGGGTACTGAGCTGACCATCGGCACTTACCGGTACGAGCACACCGAGGCGCTGTTCGATGGCCGCGTGCGGATCGACGGGGTGGACGACGTCATCCTTGAGACGGAGCCGCTGGTCTCGGACCTGTTCCGGCACATGATCGAAGGCCGCTACGACGTGGCGGAATTGGGCCTGACCTACTTCCTGCGCACCTTCGACCTGGAGGACTCGCCCTTCATGGCGTTGCCGATCTTCCCGAACCGCAACTTCCGGCACTCGGCCATCTTCGTGAACACCGAGGCGGGGATCGGCAAGCCGCAGGACCTCGCCGGCAAGACCATCGGCGAGTTCGCGCTCTTCGGACACGACGCCGGGGTCTGGCCCAAGGGCATCCTCTCGGACGAGTACGGCGTGACCGTCGACCAGTGCCGCTGGGTCATCGGCGGTACCGACCATCCCATCCCCACGTTCGACTGGCTCCCGCAGCCGGTGCCGGACGGCGTGGACGTACGGCACGCCGCGGACGGCCAGACCCTGGGGGCCATGCTTGAGTCAGGAGAGATCGACGCGCTCATCTCGGTCGACGTGCCCCAAGCCCTGCTGCGGGGCTCGACGAAGATCGCCCGGCTCTTCCCCGACTACGAGAGCGTCGAGCGCGACTACTACCGGCGGACCGGGATCTTCCCGCCGATGCACCTCGTCGCGGTCCGCAAGGACCTGCTGCACCGCACCGAGGACCTGCGCTCGGTCTACCGCGCCTTCACCGAAGCCAAGGACCTGACCGAACGCAAGTACCGTACGGATGCGTCGAAACAGCACATGAGCCTGCTCACCCCTTGGATCAGCAGCCTTTTCCAGCGCAACCGCGACCTGCTCGGCGAGGACTGGTGGCCCTACGGGCTGGCCGCGAACCGCAAGGCCGTCGACACCTTTCTGCGCTACCACCACGAGCAGGGGCTCTCCAAGCGCCTGCTGACCAGCCAGGACATCTTCGTCCAGGAGTTCCTCGACACCTGAGCGACCCATCCGCCCATCGGCCTTGGCCGGGGTCCCGGCGTGTTCACCAGCTGATGCCGGCCGCCACCGGGAGGTGGTCGCTGCCGGTCTCCGGCAGGACCCACGAGCTCTTCGGGGTCACGTCCCGGACCAGCGGTCGACGCGGCGGCCGGACCGGCCGCCGCCCGGATCCGGCTCCCGGCCGTGGCGACGAGTACCGCGAACTCGCCGACGGCTTCGACGCGATGCCGGCCCGGCTCGAAGCGCACGTCGCCGAGCAGCGCCGGTTCGCGGCCAACGCCTCGCACGAGCTCCGTACGCCCCTGGCCGTCTCGAAGGCCCTCCTCGACATGGCGCGCAGCGACCCCGGCCACGACACCGGCGAGGTCATCGACCGCTTGCAGGCGGTCAGCACCCGGGCGGTCGACCTCACCGAGGCGCTGGCTCCTGCTCAGCCGCGCCGACCAGCGGTCGTTCACCCGCGAACCGGTCGACCTGTCGCTCCTCGCCGAGGAGGCCACCGAGACCCTGCTGCCCCTCGCGGAGCGGCAGGGCATCGGCCTGGAGACCACGGGTGACGTCGCCCGGACGCTCGGATCGCCGGCCCTCCTGCTGCACCTGACCACGAACCTCGTACAGAACGCGATCGTCCACAACCTGCCCGGTCAGGGAGCCGGGACCGTGTGGGTGACGACGCGCGTCCGCGGCCGGTCGGTGGTCCTCACGGTCGAGAACACCGGCGAGCCGCTCACCCCCCTGCTCGTGGCGACCCTCGCCGAGCCCTTCCAGTGCGGCACCGAGCGCACCCACGCGGGCCACGCCGGGGTCGGCCTCGGCCTGACCCTCGTCAGAACCATCACCGAGGCACACGACGGAACCCTCACCCTGACCCCGCGCCCGGGCGGCGGCTTCCGCGTCACCGTGGAACTGCCCGCGCTGTCGTCGGACGCCGACAGGTGACGTCGACTCAAGCTCGGCCCTCGCGGTCAGCCGATGTACGGGTTGTAGCGGCCCAGGCGCGCCAATAGCCTGCGGGCCGCGCCCTCAGTGAGGCCGAGGGCGGCCGCGGCCCGGGCGGGGGTGAAGTCGTGGAGGGTGCCGCGGGCGGCCCAGTAGCCGACGCGCTCGGCGGTGACCTCCAGTCGGCGGGCGGCGCGTACCGCGGCGATCGGCGAGGTCTTCGTCAACTGGTCGATCGCCGCCTCCAACTGTTCCAGCAGCGTGGTGACGCTGTCGGGCAAGGGGATCGTGGAGGCTTCGACGGTGGCGGTGTGCGCGTCCCAGTCGCGCTCACAGGCGTCGGCCTGGTCGTCGCCGGCCTCGGCGAAGTCCTGGCCACCGATCGACTCCCAGTCCAGCTGCTGCTCGGTGCCCTGCCAGCCGCAGGAGCACACCGCGCGGAGTGCGGCCGCCCGCGGGACCCGGGGACGGCGGCCGTCGTAGACGCTCCACTGCGACACCGCGGGCACGTGGCTGCCGGAGCCGATGTCGAAGTAGACCGGTTTGGGGACGGTGCCGTCGGCGAGGAGGACCTCGACCGCGCCCTCGTGTGACGTGCCGAACTCTTCTGTCGTCCACGTCTCCCGCTCGCCCATGGGGCCCCTTCCGCAACCGGCCGGTGTACCGCCGCGCCCGCATCGAGCGCTCGGACACGACGATGCCGTAGCCCGGGCGGTGCGGGGGCCGGAATGCGCGGATGGGTGACTGGCCAGCGTTCGCTGTTGTGTTCGCCGCCGCCCCGCGGTCACCACCGGGCGGGGCGGAGAAGCCGGAGGAGGCGTCGGCCGTGCGGCGGTGCCGGTGCCCGGGAGAGCAGCAGCACGGCGAGCAGGACGGTCACGGCCGCCCCGCTCACCAGCAGACCGGCCCTCAGGCCGGGAGTGTGGTAGGCGCAGGCCACCCGGGACGCCCCCGCGCCCAGCGGTACGGCGATCAGCCCGGCGAGGCTCCGGGGCGCCGTGGCCGCCGCCCCGTCCGTGGAGCATCGCCAGCCCCGCACGGCGGGAACGGCCACCAGGGCGGTCCCGGTGGAGCGTGCCGGGAGGACGGCTTCGATCGTATGGCCGGTGGCGGTGACGCGGCCCGGGGCCGGCGCCCGCACGTGGGCGAGCGCCGCGGCGAGGGCGTTCCGGTCCAGGCAGCCCACGGGAAAGCGCGGGACGTCCTGGGCCCGGTCGCCGGTGAGCGTGAGCAGCACCTCGCCGTCGGCCGGAACCGTGCCCAGCGGCAGCAGTCCGTTGTTCGTCATCGGGAACCAGGCCGACAGCCGGCGCGCCGGGCCGGTGAGCTCGCTCATGGTGCCGGAGAACCAGGGCACGTACGCGTACGCCGAGCTGCCGGGAGCGCAGGTGAAGGCGAATGTGCTGCGGGTGCCACGGGACAACCGCCAGCTCCCGTCGGGCCGCCCGGTGGCCACCGCGCCGCTCACCGTCCGCGCGGCGGGCACCGCGTAGACCCGTGCTCCCAGCACCTGCTCCTGACGGGCGAACACCGTATCCGCCGCCGCGGGGGCCGGCGCGCCCTGCCGCAGGGACACCAACGGGACCGCGTCGGCCGTCCGCCGCGTGAACCCGTCCCGACCGCCGTGGTCGAGGTAGCCGCCCACGCTCATGACCGCCCGGCCGACCGGGTCTTCGAAGCCGACCGTGTGGCGGCCGCCCATGTACCAGCCCGCCCCCAGCCCGCCCAGCGTCTGCGCGGTCCGGGCAGGCAGGAGGCTGCTGTAGTACGCACCGCCCTGACCGCCCAGCAGCAGCGGGTCGTTGTCGGCGAACTCGTGCGGGCCGGGATCACTGCGCAGGACCGGCCAGCGGTCCTGTGCCCGTACCGCCCGCCGCGCCGCCAGGGACTGCGCGTCCAGGGTCCGCTTCGGCTGCCACCACGCCTCCCGGTCCCGCTGCTCGGTCACCGACAGCACCGTGAACACCGTGGAGACGAACACCGTGGCGACCAGGGCCCCCGTCACGGCGGTGCGCACGCCCCGGCCGCGGCGGCGCAGCAGCATCAGCAGGGCCACGACCGCCGTGCCTCCGGCCACGGTCAGGATCCAGGTGGCGGCGGTGAAGTACGGGCTGGGGCCGACGACGATCAGCAGCACGCCCAGCACTCCGGCCCCCGCCAGCAGCTCCCGGGGACGCGGTCGCGCGGCAAGGGCCAGCCAGGCCACGGCCACCAGCATCCCGGCGAGGGTGAACGAGGCCCGGTACGGTCCCCCGTTCGGCAGAGCGAAACCGTGCCACAGCAGGATCGTCGGGCGCCACACGTAGGACAGCGCCACCAGCACGAGCAGCACGCACCAGGCGGCCCGCTGTCTGCCCGGGATCCTGCGCATGAACGGGTAGGCGAGAACGAGCAGCAGCGGCAGCATGCCCACGGACACCGTCGGCCCGCTCGAATGGAAACCTCCTGGCAGCAGGTGCGCGAGGTAGTCGCGTAGCAGGGGCAGCCCCGGGTAGTCGGCCGGGGGTGCCGGCTGCGATGCCCGCGAAGCGAGAAAGGTGACCGTCAGCACCGGTGCGACCAGCGCCACGCCGACCGCCGTCATCGACGCGGCCCGCAGCAGCACGCGCAGCCGGGCACCGCGTGGCCGCCCGTCGAGCAGCAGCCTGACCAGCAGCACCAGCAGCATGCCGAGGGTGGCCATCGCGGCGGTGTAGAAGTTGCCGGCCCACGACGCGGCGACGAGCAGGACGCCGAGCGTCCAGCGGCGCTCTTCCAGGCACCACTCGTACGCGAAACCCATCAGCGGGAGGGCCACCAGCCCCCACATCCACATGGGATCGGCGAAACCCTTGGACACCGTCCAGGCACAGACGCCGTACCCGACCGCCAGGGCCGCCCGCTGCCACGGCGGGCCCGGCCGCAGCCGGCCCAGCCACACCGTCATCAGCGCGGTCGCCAGCCCGATGCTCAGCAGCGTGACGAGGAAGACCGGCAGCTCCACCCGGTCGCGGGGGAACAGCACGACGAGCCAGGAAAACGGGTTCGTCAGGTAGGTGAAGAAGTCCGCCAGGAACGGGACCCCGTAGCCGCTGGCCCAGTTGAAGAGGAGGTCTCCATCGGCCCGGCCGCGCATCAGGTCCCACAGGTGGGCGTGGAACGGCACGAACTGGTTGCCCAGGTCGTTGACAGCCCGCGAGCGGGCGCCGAACGGGTACGTCCCGTGCATCGCCATCGCCAGGCAGTAGGCCCCCATCGCAACCGCCGCCGCAGCCGCCGGAGCCACGGCCGCCCCGCCCCGTGGGCAGGACCCGCGGCCCGACGGCTGATACGGCTCTTCGCGTGCGGGGGAAGAGGACATCGTCAGCACCATGCCCCAAGGCTCCCAGGCCGCGGACGTCCCGCGTGCCCGACACCACCGCAGCGCCCCCGCCGGCCAGGTCGTGCGGTACGGTTCGCCGTTGGCTACTGGCCCGGCGGCGGTGTGCGCGGTTCCTCCCCCGCGTACATGCCGGTGAGTTCGGCGCCGATGCGGGCCAGCCAGTGCCGTACCTCCGGTGGCTCCAGCACCTCGACGCGTGCCCCCAGCCCGGCCAGATGCGCCGCCACGGCCTTGGCGGCCGGGCCGTCGACCCACACCTCGGTCCAGCCGTCGGGCAGCGGAGCGCCGACGCGCACACGGCCGCCGAGGAAGCGTTGCAGCAGGGCCAGCGCGTCGGGGTGGACGCGGGCCCGCGCGGTGACCGCGTACATGCCGTCCTGGAAGGCCCCGGACAGGGTCCGCCAAGCCGTGGCGAGGTCGAAGTCGGGCGGCCGGACCACCGGTTCGCCGGTCGGCTCGACCGAGGTGACCCGGCTGAGCCGGAAGGTGCGCAGGCCCTTCTCCGTATGGGCGACGAGGTAGTCCACCCCCGCCTTGGCCACGAGCCCGAGGGGGTCGACCGTACGCTCGCCGGCCGGTTTGCCGACGCCCGCGTATCCGAGGCGGACGCGGATCCCGTCCACGACGGCGTCCTGGAGCGCGGAGCGGTGGGCGGCATCGGCGGTGACGGCGTTGCGGGACCAGTCTGTGGAGTCGACGACCCCCGCGCGGGTCGCGGCCTGGGCCTGCGCCCGCAGGGTCGGCGGCAGGGCCCGGATCAGCTTGCGCAGGGTGGTGCGCAGTTCGGGGGTGGCCGAGAGGGGGCCGGTGATGAGGAAGAGCGCCCTGATCTCGTCGGCGGTCAGCCCTGTGAGGTTGGTACGGGCCCCGCCGACGAGCGACCAGCCGCCGCCGCGGCCGCGCTGTGCGTAGACGGGGATGCCGGACGCGGCCAGGGCCTCCAGGTCGCGGCGCGCGGTGCGCTCGGACACCTCCAGTTCGGCCGCCACTTCGGAGACGGTGACGCGGCCGCGCTCCTGGAGGAAGAGCAGGGTCGCCACCAGCCGGTCGGCTTTCATGGGCCTCTTTTCGTATGCGGGGGTGCCGCGTCGTCGGGTCGCGGCGCCGTTGCTTTCCATTCTCTTCGGGAAACTGGCCAGAAGGTGGCCACTTTGGCTTCCAGGATGAAGACATGAACGAGAACAAGCAGGTCATCGAGATTCCGTCCGATTCCACCGCCGTTTCCTCCGCCGTTTCCTCCGCCGCCCCCTCCCCCTTCGATCCGCGGGCCGACCTCGCCGCTGCCGTCGCGCTGGCCGGCCGTACGCTGGCCGCCGTCCGGCCCGGGCAGTACGACGCCCCGACCCCGTGCGAGGACTTCGACGTACGGCGGCTGGCGAGCCACCTCGTCGCCGTCGTGCGACGGATCTCGGTGATCGGGCGCGGCGAGGACCCGTTCAGCGTGCCGTCCTTCGCCGACGAGGTCGCCGACGGCGGGTGGGCGGCGGCCTGGGAGCCGGGCGCCCGCGAGGTCGCGGAGGTGTGGGCGGACCCGGACATCCTCGGCCGACAGCTGCGGCTGCCGATGGGCGTCATGCCGGGCGCGGCCGCCGCGGCCGTCTACACCCACGAGCTCACGGTGCACACCTGGGACCTGGCCAGGGCGACCGGGCAGGACCCGGACTGGGACCCGGCTCTCATCGAGCGGGTGATCGGCGTCGTACGTCGTGCGCTGCCCGCCGAAACCCGCGGCGGGCGGATCCCCTTCGCCGATGTGGTGACCGTGGACCCCGAGGCCCCGGCCATCGACCGGCTGGTGGCCTGGGCCGGACGCCGGCCCTGAGGGTTCCCGGGCGGGGAGGGGGGACGGCCTCCGCGTGCGATCCCCGGACTCCGGCACCACCCTCGTGAGCCGGGGTCAGGGGAGGGCTTTCCGGTGGGTGCGTGTGGTCGTCTTCAGGGCGGCGGCCAGGGTGCTGATGCCCTCCTCGATGTCGGCCGTGGTGCCCGCCGCGTAGCCGAGGATCAGGCCCGGGGGGCCCGGGCGGTGCCGGTGCCAGGACAGGGGGTGGGTCTTGACGCCGAGTTCCAGGGCCGCCGAGGCGAGGTCGGTGTCGGCGAAGGCGGCCCCGTCGAAGGTGACCATGAGGTGCAGGCCGGCGCTGGCGCCGTGGACCCGGGCTCCGGGGAGCCGTTCGGCGACGGCGCGGAGCATGGCGTCGCGGCGGCGGCGGTGGCGGCGCCGTACGAAGCGCAGGTGCCGCTCCAGCTCGCCGGAGTCCATGAGCCGGGCGAGGACCAGCTGGGCAAGGACGGGGTTGCCGAGGTCGGCGTAGCGTTTGGCGGCGGTCACGGCGTCGCGCAGGCGCGGTGGGACCAGCAGCCAGCCCAGGCGCAGCGCGGGGGCGAGGAGCTTGGAGACGCTGCCGGCGTAGCAGACCGCGGCGGGGAGCAGGGCCCGCAGTGCGGGGACGGGGGCGCGGTCGTAGCGGTGCTCGGCGTCGTAGTCGTCCTCGATGACCAGTCCTCCCCCGGTCGCCCAGTCGAGCAGGTCCCGGCGGCGCCCGCCGTCGAGGACGACACCGGTCGGGAACTGGTGCGCCGGGGTGAGCAGGACGGCCCGGGCGCCGCTCGCGCGCAGCCCGGCCATGTCCAGCCCGGCGCCGTCCACCCGTACGGGGACCGTCTCCAGGTGTCCGTACTCAAGCTGTTGGCGGGCTCCGAGCGAGCCGGGGTCCTCGACCGCGACCCGGTGCACTCCCTCGTCCCGCAGGACGCGCGCCAGCAGCGCCAGGGCCTGGGCGACGCCCGCCACGACCACCACCTCGCCCGGGTCGGCGCGGATGCCCCGGTTACGGGCCAGCCAGCCGACGACGGCCCGGCGCAGGGCGGGAGCGCCCTGCGGGTCGCCGTAACCGAAGTCGGCCGGGGTCAGGGAGTCGAGCACCCGCCGCTCGGCCTGCAGCCAGGCGGTACGTGGGAAGGCGGTCAGGTCGGGCACGCCGGGCGAGAGGTCGATGCGGCAGGGTGCGGAGCGCAGGGCGTCGACGGGGCCGCCGCGGTCCGGTGTGCGGGGCGGGGCGACCGGTACGGCTACGGGGGCGGGCGGCGGGGCGGTGACGACGATGGTGCCGCCCCGGCCGCGGCCCGCCACCTGGCCGGTCTCCGCGAGCCGTTGGTAGGCCTCGGTGACCAGGCCGCGGGAGACGTGCAGTTCGGCGGCGAGGACCCGGCTGGCGGGGAGCCGGCTGCCGACCGGCAGGGTGCCGTCGGCGATGGCGGCGCGGAGCCGGCCGGCCAGCCAGTCGGTACGGCTCCCCGGCGGGGCCTGGCCGATGTCGAGCTGGAGGAAGTCGGAGCCACCGCCCTCGCCTTCGGAGCCAGGGCTTTGCGAGCCGGGGCTTGGGGACCCGGGGCCTTTGGTCTCGTGATCGCGGGACTCGTGGCGTTTGGACCCCTGAGTCATGGCCCTTTTGGATCTGCTCACGGGTCCATTGTGGGGAGACGCTGGGCCCCATGCACTCCACTTCTTCCGATTCCTTCCGGGACCTGATCCCCGGCATCGCCGGGATGGCGCTGGTCGGCAGCAGCGTCACCGTCTCCCACGCGCTCGTCGACGCGCCGCTGTTCGCCGTCCAGGCCGTGCGGTACGCGGCCGCCGCGCTGTTGCTCCTCGCCCTGGCCCGGGCCGCCCGAGTGCCGGTGCTGTGGCCGCGGGGCCGGGAGTGGCTGTGGCTGGGCGGGGTCGCGGCGACCGGTCTGGTGCTGTTCAACGTGGCCGTCGTACGCGGGGTGGCGCACGCCGAACCGGCCGTGATCGCCGTGGCGGTGGCCTGCGTACCGATCGTGCTGGGCGTGGTCGGCCCGTTCCTGGAGGGGCGGCGGCCCGCCCGTCGGGTGCTGCTCGCGGCTCCGGTGGTGGTGGCGGGGGCGGTGCTGGTCCAGGACACGGGCCGGACGGACGCCGCCGGGGCGGCCTGGGCGGCGCTCGCGCTGGGCTGCGAGGTGGCCTTCACCCTGCTGGCCGTTCCGGTGCTGCGCCGGCACGGGGCGTGGGGGGTCTCCGTCCACACGGTATGGCTGGGGGCGGTGATGCTGGTGGGGCTCACGCTGGTGTGCGAGCGTCCCGCCGCGCCGGCCTCGCTGCGGGCGGGGCAGTGGGCGGCGGCCGGGTACCTGGCCGTGATGGTGACGGCGGTGGCGTTCCTCCTCTGGTACCGCACGGTGGCGGCGGTGGGCGCGGGCCGGGCGGGGCTGCTGACGGGAGTCGCGCCGCTGGCGGCGGCCGGTGCGGGGGCCGTCACGGGTGGCGGGGCCCCCGGCCCGGCGGTGTGGCTCGGCCTGGCGGTGGTGGTCGCCGGCCTGGTGTCGGGGCTGCGTCCGGGCCGCGAGACGGCGCTGCCCGCACGGTCCGCCCGTACGGACGCGGACGGCGCCGCGCACGTGGGCCGTTGACGACCGCCCCTCCACCGCAACGGTCGTCAAGCGCCGCCCGCTGGGCGGGTTCACCCGGAAGAGCCGCAGCCGCCCGCCGGGGCCGACGGCGCTCAGGCCTTCTGCGACGAGCCGCGCAGGGCGCGGATGGCGGTCTCCTGGGAGTACGCGAGCAGGCCGATCGTCACGGTGCTCATGATGAGGGCGAAGAGCACGTGACCCAGGGTCGAGGTCACGGCCAGGCCCAGCGCGTTGAGCGCGAAGTGGCTGCCGACCCGCAGGACGATCAGCACGATGGCGACCCTGCGGGTGTCCTTGCCACGCCAGAGCGCCTTCGCGAGCTTGATGCGCCTGCGCATCATCGTCAGGGAGACGGTGATGTTCACGGCCAGCAGGACCAGCAGGACGGGCCAGGCCGCAGGGAAGGCCTTCAGGATGTCGAACGAGGCCGCGAGCACCCCTTCGAAGCCGAAGAACCAGATCGGAAGCCGGTAGTCGGCCGGGTTCATGGCACCGGTGTCGATCACCTCGGCCGGCGCGACCCCGCTCGCCGTCCTGACTGCCGTCTTCTTCTTGATGTCCATGCTGCTCTCCCCCGTGGTCTGCCGTGGTCGGCGAATGACCATATTTTTCCGCGGAGGAGGCCCCTGGAGGCAGAGCCCCCGGTCACCTGTGCCGTATGACAGCTGTCATGTGCCGGACGATAACCAGCCCCGTGGGTAAGGGCTCGTTATGGGGGCACACGACGGCCACGGAGCCGAACGGAGAGGATCGCGTCATGGAACAGCGTGCCGTACGAGCCGTGGGCTGGGCGCGTTCCCTGCCCCTCGACACCGACGCCAAGGCGGCGCGGGACTGGGCGCGCGCGCATCTGCGCACGCTGAGCTGGGTCGCCGACGCGCCCGAGACCGTGGACGACGTGCTGCTCACGGTCTCCGAACTGGTCACCAACGCCCACGTGCACGCGCGGAGCAGCGCTCAGCTCGTGATGACCTGGGACCAGAGCTGCCTTCACATCGCCGTTCACGACGGAAGCAGTGAGGTGCCCGTCCTGCGGCCGCCCAGTGTCGAACGCGACGGCGGGCGCGGCATCTTCCTCGTGGACGCCATGGCCGACGACTGGATGGTCCGGGCCTGCCCGACGGGCAAGGCCATCATCGCCTGCTTCCGCCCGCCGACCGCGTCCGAAGCCGCCCACTGACACGTACGACAGGGCGCCCCTCAGCCGGCGGCCATGTCGGGGCCGTGCAGGAGCGTCTCGTCCAGGTGGTAGCCGAGTTGCCGCAGGCCGCGGACGATGGCGTTCGCCTGTGCGCGGCGTTCGGCGTCTTCCGGGGGCTCGACGGCCGGGCCGGAATCGGTCGCGGGGTCCGGCGGCGGAGGGGTGACCTCCATGACCGCGTCCCACGCCTCACGGCTGAGGTACGCCTCGATGGCCGCGTGTGCCGCGTGGAGGTCGCCCGGCTCGACCGGGTCCGCTTCCGGTTCTGTCGTCATGCGGGCCCCGTAAGTGCAGGGACCGCAGGGGGAGCGAGCGCCACGCGGCGGCGCTGCCCGTCAGGCGGTGAAGCGGTCCGGGTCGGCCGCCTCCCAGTCGGATGCCCAGCTGTCGGGCGGTGATACGAGGAGTCCGCCGGGCGCGAGCCATTCATGGAGTTCCGCATAGGAGCGGACGGTGTGCGGATCCACCCGCTGGACCAGTTGGTGCGGGCGCAGCTGGGACGGGTCGTCGACGCCCATCGCGGCCATGATCTGCAGGGCGCTCTTGACCGTGGCTTCCTGGTACCGGTGCACGCGCCGCGCCTTGTCCCCGACGTCGAGGGCGCGTGCGCGCCGCTCGTCCTGCGTGGCGACGCCGACCGGACAGGTGTTCGTGTGGCAGCGCTGCGCCTGTATGCACCCCACCGCGAACATCATGGCGCGGGCGGCATTGGTGTAGTCGGCGCCCTGGAGGAGGCGTTTGACCAGGTCGCCGCCGGTGGCGACCTTGCCGCTGGCCCCGATCCGGATCCGGTCGCGCAGCCCCGTCCCCACCAGGGCGTTGTGTACGGTCATCAGCCCCTCGCCGAGGGGCAGGCCGACGTTGTCGGCGAATTCGAGCGGCGCGGCGCCCGTGCCGCCCTCCGCGCCGTCGACGATGACGAAGTCCGGCGTGACGTTCTCTTCCAGCATGGCCTTGCACACGGCCAGGAACTGCCGGCGCGAGCCGACGCACAGCTTGAAGCCGACGGGCTTGCCGTCGGCGAGTTCCCGCATCCGGGCCAGGAAGCGGACCAGCTCGCGCGGCGTGGAGTAGACGCGGTGGAAGGGCGGGGAGTTGACCGTCTTCCCCTCGGGAACGCCGCGGACCTTCGCGATCTCGGCATTGACCTTCGCCCCCGGCAGGACGCCGCCGATGCCCGGCTTGGCACCCTGGCTGATCTTCAATGACACGCACTTGACCTGCTCGTTCGCCGCCTTCTCGGCGAACTTCCGCTCGTCGAAGTCGCCCTCGTCCGTGCGGCACCCGAAGTAGCCGGTGCCGATCTCCCAGACCAGGTCGCCGCCCGGGCGCAGGTGGTATTCGGACAGGCCGCCCTCACCGGTGTCGTGGGCGAAGCCGCCCGCCCGCGCGCCGGCGTTGAGCGCGAGCACGGCGTTGCCCGAGAGCGAGCCGAAGCTCATCGCCGACACGTTGAGCAGGGCCATGTCGTACGGGCGGGCGCAGTCCGGGCCGCCGATGCGGACCCGGGGCGGGTCGGTGCGCACCGGCCGCGGCGCCATCGACGGGGTGAGGTATTCGCTGCCCGACTGGTACAGGTCGCGCTCGGTGCCGAACGGCTCCTCGGCGTCGGTGCCCTTGGCCCGCTCGTAGACGATGTTCCGGGTGTCCCGGTCGAAGGGGCGGCCGTCGAAGTTGCGCTCGACGAAGTACTGCTGGATCTCGGGGCGCAGGGCCTCCAGGGCGAAGCGCAGGTGTCCGAGCAGCGGGTAGTTCCGCAGGATCGAATGCCGTCGTTGTACGAGGTCGTACACGGCCACCCCGGCGAGCAGGAGCAGGGGGACGGCGAGAACACCGAACCAGGGCGTGGCGAGGAGCGCCGCGGCCGTGGCGGCCGCGGCCGACAGGGCGAGCAGGAACACGAGAAGAATCTTCAGCACGTCCTGTCTTCTGTCCCGAACCCTCTCGGACAACCGCTCCACCTGGGGACGATGTGGGGCTGCCGGCGCTCGGTGGGGTACGAACCGCCCGGGTCCCCCGCCGCACCCCGCCCCGGCATCGATCCGGTCAGCCTGTATGGCCGTCCGATGGACCGTGAGCTGCCGCCACCTGGGGAGGGGACGGGGAGGGATGTCCGAACGAGTTGTCCGTAAATCGTGCGCCGGTATGCGAGCGCCCTTCACTCCTGGCATGGTCGGACGCGGCTGGGGGCTAGAGGAAGGCCCCGCGCCGCCCCACACCTTCGATTCGAAAGCGAGTCTTGCCATGCGTTATCGCTGGGCCACAGTCTCCGCCGCCGCTCTCCTCTGCCTCGCCGGCTCCGCCGGCGCGGCGCAGGCCAAGCCCGCGAGCCTGTACGCCCCGTCCGCGATGGTCTTCGGCATCGCCCAGGGAGCCCAGGGAGCCCAGGGGGCTGAGGGCACCCAGGGCACCCAGGGCACCCAGGGAGAAGACGCCGCCGCGGGCACCGTGCTGCGCGCGGTGACGCTCAGCTGTGCCTACACCGCCGAGGGCACCCACCCCGCCCCGAGGGCCGCGTGCGATGCCCTCAACGCCACCGGGGGCGAGTTCGACCGCCTGCTGGCCGCGCCGAGCCGGGGCCGGGCCTGCCCGATGCGCTACGACCCGGTCACCGTCACGGCGGACGGCGTCTGGCACGGCAGCCGCGTCGCCTGGAAGCACACCTTCTCCAACGCGTGCGAGATGTCCGTGATCCTGAACGGAAACCCCGTCTACGCGTTCTGACGCGGCGGCTCGTCAGCTCGTCAGCCGCGGCGGCCTTCGCGGGCGAGGGCGGGCACGAAGCGGGCCGCGTCCAGGGTGCCGACGCCGGTGGCCATGTCGTAGCCGTTCACCGCGGTGTAGCCGGTGACGCCCTGGTAGCTGTTGTCCGTACCGTCGTTGACGTCGACGATGCCGGTCGTGCGGTCGTACGCGGAGTGCCCGTACAGGCGGTACAGCGCCTCGTGGATGTCGCCCAGGCGCTTGCCCGCGGCCTGGTCGGCCAGGGCCACGATGCCGGAGAACAGCGGGCTGGACTCGCTGGTGCCGCCCGAGACGTCCCAGCCCGTGGCCGCCGGGTCGTAGCTGGAGTACATCCACGCTCCGCCGTCGACCGCGGCGGCCATCGAGATGTCCGGGGTGCCGCGCCGGTCGCCGACGACGTTCTGGACACCGTTCTGGAAGGCCGGGCGGGTGAACACGTGGGACTGGCCGCCGCCGCCCGCGCCGTGGTCGTTGTAGACGCTCTCGGGGGCGGTCCGCCTGCCCGCGTCGTCCAGGTGCAGCTGGGTGCCGCCGACGGAGGTCACCAGCGGGTCGGATGAGGGCCAGGAGTTGACGCGCTCGTGGTAGTAGCCGGTGCCGTCGGCCGTGTTGTCGGTGGCGCCGCCGTCACCGGAGGAGGCCAGCACCGTGACGTGGTTGCGGGCGGCGGCCTCGAAGGCGTAGCGCAGCTTCCGGATGCTGGAGAAGTCGCCCTTGTCGAAGCCGGGGAAGGTGTTCTCGGTCGCGCCGAAGCTCTGCGTGATCACGTCGCCGATGCCGTGGTCGATCAGGGCCTTCTCGGCGTCCATCATCTCCGGCAGACCGGTGGTGCCTTCCGTCTCCGCGACCGCGGTCTCCACCAGGACGATCTTCGCGTCCGGTGCCACCGCGTGTGCCATTTCCACGTCGAGCGTCGTCTCGCCGGCCCAGCCCAGCATGTCGTCGTTCTTCGGGTCCCACTTCGGGACGTTGCCCCACTTGACGACCTGCACCTTGGTGCTGGGTATCCCGAACTGCTTGCTGTAGACGTCCAGATCGTGCTGGACGGTCGGCGAGCCGAAGGAGTCCACGATGACGATCGTGCGGCCCTTGCCGGTGATGCCCGCCTGGTACAGGGGGTTCAGGTCGTACGCCTGGCGGTACTGCAGCGGGGTGTAGCACGCGATCTTCCACTTGGTCCGGCACTCCTCGGTGGAGAGCGGGCTCCCCACGGCGCGGACCAGCTGGTGCCCGGCGACGGCGGGGCGGGCCGCGGTGTGCGCCGCCGCGGAGGTGTGGGCGGACGCGGTCACGATGCCGGTCCCGGTCACCGGGGCGGCAGCCGCCGCGGTGAGCGCGAGGCCGGCGGCGGCGGCCGTGGTGGCCGCGGCACGGGGCCACGTACGACGAACTGAAGGCATTGCGGACTCCCTTGGGGGGTGGCGCCGCGCGGAGCGGCTTCCGCGATCACACCTGCCAAGTCATGCGCGAAACAAGGCTGTTTGACGCTTGATGCCGAACGCTTTACCTGAATGCGCAAGATGACGCCGAGTACCAGGATCTGGTCAAATGGCGCCCGGCTTCGGTCGGTTCGGGCAGAAGTGGGCCGATTCGCTCCCGCCTGGAGTGTCCGGCCAGCGGACGCGACCCATCGGGATCCGGACACCTTTCGGCCAATACCTGACGTGCCCATGGCGATCATGAAGATCGCTGGCAACCTCTGCTCATCCCCGGCACCAACAACGCGAACAACACGAGCAAAACGAGCACCACCGGCTCCACATGCTCCGCCCGGCCCGCCGGTCTCATCCCGGCTGCCGGTTCGTTCCACCCCCCACACTCAGAAGGAGTCCGCGTGAAGTCCACGCACCGGCGGAACGCCACCGCCACCGGCGCCCTGCTCGCAGCCGCCGCCCTGCTCACCGTCGGCGTCCAGGCCGGCAGCGCCAGCGCGCAGCCCGAGCCGTCCGCACCCACGACGGCCCCCGGGGGCCAGCCCGTTCGCAACCCCGGCGCACTGCCCGCGCAGCTCTCCCCCTCCCAGCGCGCCGAGCTCATAGCCAAGGCCCAGAGCACCACGGCCGCCACGGCCAAGGAGCTCGGCCTCGGCCCGCAGGAGAAGCTGCTGGTCCACGACGTGGTCAAGGACCAGGACGGTACCACCCACACCCGGTACGAGCGTACGTACGAGGGTCTCCCCGTCCTCGGCGGCGACCTGGTCGTCAGCCGCACGGCGGCCGACCGCACGCAGAACGTGAGCAAGGCCTCCGTCGCCCAGCTGCAGGGCGTCTCCACCTCCGCCCCGGCCGACGCTCCGGCGGGCGCCTCGGCGAAGGCCCTCGCCGCCGCGAAGGCGGTCGGTTCCAAGGCCGACAAGACCGACGCCGCGCCCCGCAAGGTCGTGTGGATGGCGACGGGCGTACCGACCCTGGCCTACGAGACCGTCGTCGGCGGACTCCAGGACGACGGCACCCCGAACCAGCTCCACGTCATCACCGACGCCAAGACGGGTGCCACGCTCCACCAGTGGCAGGGCATCGAGACCGGTGTCGGCAACACCCACTACAGCGGCCAGGTCACCCTCGGCACGTCGGCGTCCGGTTCGAGCTTCACGCTGAACGACGCCGCCCGCGGCGGCCACAAGACGTACAACCTGAACCGCGGTACGTCCGGCACGGGCTCGCTCTTCACCCAGTCCACCGACACCTGGGGCAACGGGGCCAACTCCAACGCCGCCACCGCGGGCGCCGACGCCGCCTACGGCGCCGGGGTCACCTGGGACTTCTACAAGAACGTCCTCGGCCGCTCCGGAATCCGCGGCGACGGCGTCGCCGCCTACTCCCGGGTCCACTACGGGAACGCGTACGTCAACGCCTTCTGGGACGACGGCTGCTTCTGCATGACGTACGGCGACGGAACGGCCAACAACGACCCGCTGACCTCGCTGGACGTCGCCGGTCACGAGATGACGCACGGCGTCACCGCCGCCACCGCGGGCCTTGAGTACAGCAACGAGTCGGGCGGCCTGAACGAGGCGACCTCCGACATCATGGGCACCTCCGTCGAGTTCTACGCGAAGAACCCGAGCGCGCCGGGCAACTACCTCATCGGCGAGCAGATCAACATCAACGGCGACGGCACCCCGCTGCGCTACATGGACAAGCCGAGCAAGGACGGCGGCTCCGCGGACGCGTGGTACTCCGGCGTCGGCAACCTCGACGTCCACTACTCCTCGGGCCCGGCCAACCACTGGTTCTACCTGGCCTCCGAGGGCTCCGGCGCCAAGACGGTCAACGGGTTCAACTACGACTCGCCGACCTCGGACGGCCTGCCCGTCACCGGCATCGGCCGGGACAAGGCGCAGCTGATCTGGTACAAGGCGCTCACCACCAAGTTCAACTCCAGCACGGACTACGCGGGGGCCCGCGCCGGCACGATCGCCGCGGCGACCGAGCTGTACGGGGCCGGCAGCGCCGAGGTCAAGAACGTCACCGACGCCTGGGCCGCTGTCAACGTGGGCGCCCGTGCGGGTGGCGGCACCACCCCCGGCAAGGTCTTCGAGAGCACGGCCCGGGTGGCCATTCCGGACTCCCCCGGCCCGGCCGTCACCTCGTCGGTCGCCGTCAGCGGCATCACCGGCAACGCGCCGAGCGCCCTCAAGGTCGGCGTGAAGATCACCCACACCTACATCGGCGACCTCCAGATCGACCTCGTGGCCCCCAACGGGACCTCGTACCGTCTGCAGAGCTCGTCGTCGGACTCTGCGGCGAACCTGGACAAGACCTACACGGTCAACGCCTCGGCCGTGGCGGCCAACGGCACCTGGAAGCTGAAGGTCCAGGACAAGGGAGCCTCCGACGTCGGCACGATCACCGACTTCAAGCTCACCTTCTGACCAGCCGGACGACCCTGATGTGACATGAGGTGCCCGGAGCCGTGGAGGCTCCGGGCACCTTCGTCCGCTTCCTTGCGTCTCCCGCCGGATCTCCACCCCCTTCTCCACCCTCGGGTCCAGGCGTGGCGGGCGGCATCGCAGCAGTCTTGGGACATGACAACAACCGAGTGGATCACCGACATCGCCCTCATCCTGGTCGTCTTCCGACAGCTGCGGGAAGGCCGCCTCGACCGCAAGACCTTCCTGCTCCCGCTGGGGATCGTGGCCTTCGTGGCGTACTCGTACCTGGACTCCGTCCCCACCGCCGGCAACGACCTCGTCCTGATCGCCATCCTGACCGCGGTGGGCGCCGCACTCGGCATCGCCGGGGGGATCTACACCCGGATCCGTGCCCTCGACGGGCAGCTCCTGATCAAGGCGGGTGCCGTGTCGGCGGTCCTGTGGGTCGTGGGCATGGGAGCGCGGATGGGATTCCAGACGTGGGTCGAGCACGGCGGCGGGGCTGACGACGTCGCCCGGTTCAGCCTCGCGCACCACATCACCAGTCAGCAGGCATGGGTCACGGCCTTCGTCCTGATGGCCCTCACCGAGGTCGTCACCCGGGTGGCCACGATCTTCCTCCGCAGCCGGACGCTCGCGGCGGCCCGCCCCGTGCCCGTCCTCGGCCCCACGGCCTGACCGTGCCGTATCTTCGGCCCGTGCCCACAGACCAGAGCGCCCCGCCCCCCGGGAACGACACCGGCCGGAGGGCGGGCGCGCACTCCAACCTCGGGCACGACCCGCGCCTGCAGTGGGTGGCGTCCCTCGCCGTCGTCATCACGGGAATCCTGACGATCCGGCCCATGGGCCTCGGCGGCCGGGACCTGGCCGTCGCCTTGCTCTTCGTGATCAATTCCGTGGCGCTGCTGGCCCGGCGACTGCCCGAGCACAAGGTCCCCCCGCGCATCGCCCTCGTCTGGCTCACGCTCGGCGTCGTCGCGGCGGCCGCCCTCATCGGCCTCAGCAGCAGCGGAACGGGCTACCTCTTCGCCTTCTTCCTCGCCGGTCACATCGGATACCGGCTGGAGACCAGGCCGGCCCTCGTCCTCGCGGCGGTGTGCAGTCTGCTCTGCGGCGCCGTGCTCTACCTCCGGCTCGGACCGGGGCACGAACTGCTGCCCTGGGCCTTGGGCCTCGCCACCGGCACCCCGGTCCTGATCGGCATCATCAATCGCACCCAGCGGCAGGGCGTACGGGCGGCGATCGAGGCGGCGGAGTCGGCCGAACGCGCCGCCCGCGCCGAGGCCCGTACCGCCGTACTGACCGAGCGCGGCCGGATCGCCCGGGACGTGCACGACGTACTGGCCCACTCACTCGCCGGGATCAACATGCAGCTGGAGCTGGCGGACGCGCTGATCGACACGGGCGACCTGGAGAAGGTCCGGGAGGCCCACACCAAGGCCCACGATCTGGTCAAGGAGAGCCTGAAGCAGGCGCAGTGGACGGTGCATGCCCTGCGTGAGGACACCCTGCCGCTGGAGGAGACCCTGACCGCGATGCTCGCGTCGTCGGGGCACCACGACGTCCTCACCGTCACCGAGACAGGGACCGAGACCGAGACCGTACGCGACCTGCCCGCCCAGGTGGTCCAGAACCTGCTGAGGATCGCCCAGGAGGCCCTGACCAACGCGGCCCGGTACGCTCCCGGGGGAGCCGTCGCCATGGAGCTGGAGTTCGCCCCGGCGTCGACCACCCTGAGGATCCGCAACCGCCCCGCCACCCGCCGGGTGACCCCGGGCGCGGGCAGCGGGATGGGACTGATCGGCATGCGTGAACGTGTCGCCCTGCTGGGCGGAACGCTCACCGCGGGCCCGGTCACCGACGGCCCGCACCAAGGCGACTGGCAAGTGGAGGCAGTGATCCCGCGATGAGTGAACCAGCAGCACCCGAGCAGCGGTTGAGGGTGGTGGTCGCCGACGACCAGGCCGCCGTCCGCGAACCCCTCGCCGCGGTGCTCGCCCTGGCCGGGGACATCGAGGTCGTCGCGGCCGCCGCGAACGGCGCCGAGGTGCTGGCAGCGGTCGCCGCCGGGCCGGTGGACGTGGTCCTGATGGACTTGAGGATGCCCGTCATGGACGGCATCGAGGCGACCCGCCGGCTGGCCGGGGAGCACCCGGAGGTGGCGGTGGTCGTCCTGACCACCTTCGCCGACGACGACTCGATCCTGGGCGCCCTCGGCGCGGGCGCCCGCGGGTACCTGACCAAGAACGCGGGCCGCCAGGACATCACCCGCGCGATCAGGGCCGCCGCCGCCGGCCAGTCCGTACTCGACCGCGAGGTCCAGGACCGCCTGCTCGCCACCGTCAGGACCAAGGCTCCGACGCCGTCCCAGCCCCTCCCCTTGCCCCCGGACCTGACTCCGCGCGAACGCGAAGTACTCGCGCTGATCGGCCAGGGCCTGCCCAACCGGGGCATCGCCGAGCGGCTCTTCATCAGCGAGGCCACGGTCAAGACGCACATCAACAACCTGTTCGCCAAGGCCGGGATCCGCGACCGTCCGGAGGCCGTTCGCCGCGCCATCGCCTCGGGCCTCGCCTGACGGTCCCCTGCCGACGGGGGGGCGGCGGCCGGCAGGGCCGGGGGCCGGTATGCCGACGATCCGGGGGACCACGTATCCGCCCTTGCCGGGGCCGCCGAACTCGTCCACGATGCTGCACGAACCCGGCCACACCGATCCTGCCCGGCCGGGGCATCACAGAACGGGGAAACAGTGACCGAGAAGAGCAAACCGGCAACACGCTCCGCCGCGGCGGCCGTACTCGTACCGCTCCTGGTGGTGGCGGGGCTGCTGCTGGGCCCGACGGCGGCCGCGACGGCGGCGGCACCGGCCGCGCGCCCGGCTGCCTCCACGACCACGCTCCCGCAGGGAACCCTCGCGGCGGGCACCAACGCGGCAGCCGGACTGCGCGCGCCGGTGTCGTCCCAGGTCCGGGCCGTGACCGGCACCAAGAAGGACAAGAAGAGCAAAAAGAAGAAGAAGGGCGGATTCCTCGGAAAGCTCCTGATCATCGTGCTCGTGGTGATCGTGCTGCTCGTGGTCCTGTACGGAGTCCGGCGGGCCATGCGGCGCAGGGGGTAGCGGAGGGGCCATGGCACGCGCGGGAAAACCGCGCCTGCCGTCGCCGCCGAGAATGTTAGGGTCGCCGTGACAGCAGACCTATGCGAGGAGAAGCAGCAGACGTGGTGGGTGACGACGACATCTCCGGGTGAGACCCGGACTTGACGGCCACCGGACAGCGCACCAGGAGCGCCGCCGGGGTGGCCGACTTCGTCGTATCCCTTTCCCCCATCTGCCAGGGCAGAGCTGTGTCCTGCGCCCTTCCTTCCGTTCGAGGTCTTCGTCATGTCCAACGCCGCCGTCGTCTGCTCCCAGCTCTCCTTCACCTGGCCCGACGACACCCCGGTCTTCCACGACCTGTCCTTCAGCCTGGCCCCGGGCCGTACCGGCCTGGTCGCTCCCAACGGCTCCGGCAAGAGCACCCTCCTCAAGCTGATCGCGGGTGAACTCAAGCCCGCCGCCGGCTCGGTGTCCGTCACCGGCACCCTCGGCTACCTCCCGCAGAGCCTCCCCCTGACCAGCGACCTCACCGTCGCCGAGGTACTCGGCGTGGCAGCGGTCATCCGCGCCCTGGACGCGGTCGAGTCCGGCGACGTCGCCGAGGAACACTTCACCACCATCGGCGACGACTGGGACATCGAGGAGCGCACCCGTGCCCAGCTCGACCGCCTCGGCCTCACCGGCCTCACCCTGGACCGCGGCCTGAACACCCTCAGCGGCGGCCAGATCGTCTCGCTCGGCCTCGCCGCCCAGCTGCTCAGGCGTCCCGACGTGCTGCTGCTCGACGAGCCGACCAACAACCTCGACCTGGACGCGCGGCGCACGCTCTACGACGTCCTCGGCGACTTCAGCGGCTGTCTGCTGCTGGTCAGCCACGACCGCGCCCTGCTCGACCGCATGGAGCGGATCGCCGAACTCGACAGCGATGAACTGCGGCTGTACGGAGGGGCCTTCACCGCGTACGAGGAGGCGGTGCGAGTCGAGCGGGAGGTCGCCGAGAAGAACGTCCGCAACGCCGAACGCGAACTCAAGCGGGAGAAGCGGGAGATGCAGCAGGCCCGCGAACGCGCCGAGCGGCGCGCCGGCAACGCCGACCGCAACCTCAAGAACGCCGGACTGCCCAAGATCTTCGCGGGCAACATGAAGCGCGGAGCCCAGGAGGCCGCGGGCAAGTCCGGCACGGTGCACGCCTCCCGGGTCAGCGAGGCCAAGACGCGCCTCGACGAGGCCGGACGCGCCCTGCGTGACGAGGCGCGCCTCACCCTGGAACTGCCCGACACCCAGGTGCCCGCGGGACGCAACCTCTTCCTCGGGGAGGGGATGCGGGTCCGCCTCGGGGGCCGGGACGTTTTCGCCGCGGGCGGAGTCGACCTGTCCGTGCGCGGCCCCGAGCGGATCGCCCTGACCGGGCCCAACGGCGCCGGCAAGACCACTCTGATGCGGCTGGTCACCGGTGACCTCACCCCGGACGGCGGGGCGATCAGGCGCGGCGACGGCCGTATCGCCTACCTCTCGCAGCGCCTCGACCTGCTGGACCTGGACCGGACGGTGGCGGAGAACTTCGCCGCCTTCGCCCCCGAGCGGCCTGAGGCAGAGCGGATGAACCTGCTCGCCCGCTTCCTCTTCCGCGGCGCCCGCGCCCACCTCCCGGTCGGGGTGCTCTCCGGCGGTGAGCGGCTGCGCGCCACCCTGGCCTGCGTGCTGTGCGCCGAACCGGCACCGCACCTGCTGTTGCTCGACGAGCCCTCCAACAACCTCGACCTGGTCGGCGCGAGCCAGCTGGAGGGTGCGCTCAATTCCTACCAGGGCGCCTTCATGGTGGTCAGCCACGACGAGCGGTTCCTCTCCGGGATCGGGGTGAACCGGTGGCTGCGGCTGGCCGACGGAAGGCTGGACGAGGCGGAAGCCCCCGCGGTGTGAACCGCCGCCCGGTGTGACACGGCCCGCTTGGGAGGGGCCGGGGCAAGGGCTGAGGTCCCGGCGTCGGCGGGTGCGCGCCGCCGCCCGCGCTTCAGTCCCCACTGGTCACGCCACGGTGCGGCACCCACGTGCGACACGCCCGGCGTGGGGGCCCGCGTGTCCGCCTACCGGCCCCGGCCGTGTGCGCCGCGTACCCGGAACACGCGCACCGCTGATCAGCAGTCCGTACCGGCGGGCTCGCACCGACCGCCTGCCGGATCCGCCCCTACCCCCCCCCGGCACCGGTTCGATCCGCGTACCCTCCTCGGTTTCGTCGCGGACGAGCCGTTGCGGTTCCGCCCGGGCACCCTGTACGAGTACTCCGACTCCGGCAACATCGCTGTCGCCCTCATGGCCGAGGCCGCCACCGGCCGCCGCTACGAAGACCTCCTCAAGGACCTCGTGCACCGCCCCGTCGGCCTGCGTGAGACCAGCCTGCCCCTGGGCTACCGGCTCCCCGGCCCGTACCTGCACGGCTACGTCCGGACTCCCCCGGACTCCCCCGCGCGCATGGAACACCGGCGCCCCGGGCACCCGCCTGGGTCAGACCACTCACAGCCGGAACCAGGAGACGCCATGATCCGAGACGCCGTGACCTGTGACCGTGAGGGCTGCCTCGCCCTCTACCTGAAGCCCGACGAGCCGGCGAACGTCCGTTTCGAGGACGCGATCGTGGAAGCCGGGTGGGCCCACCGGCCGGCAGCCGTAGCCCTGCCGGGCTATCCGGCCGCGCCCGACGTCCTCGCGTTCCTCTGCCCCGCGTGCGCGGCCGACCGGGGCCCCGTCCTCGAACGTGGAAGGTGCCCCACGTGCTCCGGTTCGACCGAGAACCTGCAAGCGGGGACCACCTGCCGCTACTGCCGGAAGGTCGTCCCTCGCCTGGCCGACAAATGGTGCTGAGCCGGGGAGGGATGACGGAGCGGCACGGTCCGGGGCGTCCCCGATGCGTGCGCCGCCCCGGTCGTCACTCTTCGTTGAGCCAGCCGCATACGTAGTACTGCTGCTGCTCGTCCCGCTCGATGATCCACTGATTGAGGACGTCACCGGCGAGTTTCCCGGTCTCGGGGTCCCGCCGGGTGAGCTTCGCCTCCACGCTGAGCTCGTCCATGTTCGGTGGGATCTCGTAGGGCTGGAGTTCCCAGCGGTCGACGAAGTAGCCGTTGAGGACGAATCCGAGCAGGCCCGCGCGCAGCCGGGGGCAGGTGCCTTGGCGCAGCGAGGTCATGTCGTGGTTGGCCAGGCCGTTCATGTACAGCGCGAAGACGCGTTCTACCGCCTGGCGGTCGAGGGGGGCGCGTGTGGGCTTGGGGTGGGTGGGGGTGAACGTGGGCGTGGGAGTAGGGGTGGGCGTGAACATAGCAGGTGCGGGAGGGGACGCGGAGGGGGACGGAGACGGGGACGGGAGGGTGGGCGCCGTGGTGTCGACCGTGCCGGTCCGGCCGGTGGCGTCGTCATGGGATCCGGAGTCGGGCGCCCACCAGGGCACCGCGACCAGGGCGGCCACAGCGACCCCCACCACGCGGAGCAGGAAGTAACCCCGCCGCCGGACCGGACGGGCTGGGGCGAGCGCCGGTGGGGGCAGCGGTCCTGCTCCGGGCTCGACGTTCGGTCCCTCAGCCAGCCGCAGCGTGGACGCGGGCTTCGGCCGGGAAGGTCCCGCTTCGCCCGCCGGTCCGGCGAGCAGGTCGTACGCCTCCTCGGCGGTGGGGCGCTCCGCCGGGTCCTTGCGCAGGAGGCTCGTCAGGACAGGGGTGAGCTCCCCGGCCCGGACGGCGGTGGCGGGTTCTTCGGTGGCCACGGCGACGAAGACGGCCCAGGAACCCGAGCCGCTGAACGGAGGGTGTCCCTCCACGGCGGTGAACAGCGTCGCGCCCAGGGACCACAGGTCGGATGCGGCGGTCGCCGGGAGTCCCCGTACCTGCTCGGGTGACATGTAGACCGGGGTCCCCATGAGCGCCCCCGAGCGGGTGAGACCGGACTCGCCTTCGACGGCGGCGATCCCGAAGTCGGTCAGCACGACCCGGTCGCCTTCGAGCAGCACGTTGGCGGGCTTGATGTCGCGGTGGGTGACGCCCATCGCGTGTACGGCGCGCAGCGCGGACAAGACCTGCCGGCCGATCCTGGCCACCCGGGCGGGCGGCAGCGGGCCGTCCTCCTTGATCAAGTCGTCCAGGGAACGGCCGTGGACGAGCTCCATCACGATCCACGGGCGGCCGTCGTCGCCGGCTATGCGGTCGTGAACGGTGATGACGCCCGGGTGTTTCAGCCTGGCGGCCGCCCGTGCCTCGCGGTCGAGGCGGTCCATCCAGGCCTTGCGCTGGGAGGCGTCGAGGTCGTCGGGGAGCCGGAGTTCCTTGAGGGCGACGTCCCTGTCGAGTTGCTCGTCGTGAGCCCGCCAGACGGTCCCCATGCCGCCTTGGCCGAGCAGTTCGGCCAGCCGGTACCGGCCCGCCAGTAATCGTCCGCGATCGTAGGTCACGCCCGGGAACCTAACCCAACGCCCCCGGCTCTGAAAACGAGCCCCCGGCACGAGTACGGTGCCGGGCCGCCGCCGGACCGCGCCCATGGCCGGGAACGCCGGGCCGGGATGCGGGACCGGAGGCTCTCGTGGCCGCCGGTCACAAACGTCCGGGCGTCTGACCTGTACGGGCAACCTGGCCGAGATCACCATCGGGATCGACGTACAACCGTCCGATGGGAGGCAGGGAACCGATGAGGGCAATCACCACCGGTGTGGAGGCGGCTTCCGGACGCCGAGGTTTGAGAGGTCCGGGGGCGGTGGAAGGGCCGTGAGGGGGTATGGCAAGCCGCTGATCGCGGCGGTCATAGGCGCGTTGATCATTCTGTTCGGGTTCACTCCGGACTGGGGCGACGGAGCGAAGGAGTGCGCCGGACACCAGATGCACGCGGGCGACACCTGTATCGGGTCGTCCGGGGCCTACGGTTACGACGACATCGGGGCCAAGGACGCGGAGAACCGGCACAACAAGAAGCTGATCCTCGCCGTCATCGGCGGGATCGTGCTCGCGGGCGCCCTCGGCGCCGCGGGACACACCGCGGTCCAGGACATGGGGGACGCCGTCCGGCTACGCAGGTCCGCCGCCGAGCGACGCGCCGCCGCCGCCCGGGACACCTGGGTGCGGCCGGAGAATCCGGGCCGGCTGGAAATGCGCTCGGCAGACCTTGGGCACGGCGGCAGGGTCGATCTCCACACACACGCCCTGTGCTATACGCCCGGCCCGGGCACGGGCCAGGCCGAACAGTGGGTGAGCTGGGACCGGATCACCCAAGTCGGCTTGGGCGACACCCCGGACGGCTACACGGCCCGCTCCATCCGGATCTCCGCAGAGGGCAACATCGAGCCGCTGACGATCAAGGGCCTCACCGGCCGCCCCGGGTTCGTGACTCACCTCGCGGGCCTCGCCGCGACAGCGGCCAAGCGGAAGGCGTACGAGGCGCTCGCCGGCCCGACCGGCCTGCGCCTGTCGCCCGCCACGTCGCTCTTCACACCCCTCGCGACGACGATCGCCACCAGTCCCCGAACCGATCTGCGCCTCACCCCGTACGGACTCCTCTACAGGGAAGGCGGCATCGAGCGCTCACTGCCCTGGTCCCGCATCACCGGCATCGAGAGATTCGAGGACACCGCATGGGGGCTACGCGTGGCCGTCATACGCCATGGCAACCTCAGCGACCTCTTCGCCCTCAGCACCATCGCGGACCAAGCCGCGTTCCTGGTCGCCCGTGAACTGTGGGCGACCGCACACAGCAGATGAACTGCGGCTACACGGAGCCATCCGCCTGGTCCGCGCGTGCCGGGGCGCCGGTCCGGAAGCCCGTGCGCACAAAGCCCTTGCGCAATGGTCAAGAGTTGTTGACCATTGGGGGCATGCCTACCGACGATCTTCCCGAGACGTTCCGCGTCACCACCGACGAGCAGTTGCGCGCCGTTTCCAATCTCACGCGCCACCGGATCATGGCCGTCCTCCGCTTCGAGCCCGCCACGATCACCCAGATCGCCGAGCGAGTGGGCCTCGCGAAGGGGAGTTCCAGCTACCACGTACGGCTGCTCGAACGGGCCGGCCTGGTGAAGGTGGTACGGACACGGAAGGTCCGGGGGGTCACCGAGCGGTACTACGCGATGGCCGCGCGGGCGATCGAGCTGCCGGATCCGGGCGAGGGAGGGCCGGACGTGCTGATGCGGCATGCGGTGGCGGACCTGGAGGGGGCGCCGGTGGATGGTGAGCGGCACGTCCGGATGGCGCATCTGCGGCTCACCGAGGAACAGTTCGCGGAGCTGGGGGCGCGGCTGGAAGCACTGGCGGACGAGTACCGGGAGCTGTCCGATCCCTCGCTGCCGGACGCGTCCCTCGTCTTCGCACTGTTCCACCCGGCAACGCGCGCACAGACCGGAGGCGAGGCCAAGTGACCTCGGGCGCAAGAAAGCTGCTGCCGACCGGGTTCGGACGGCTGTGGACGGCGCAGACGGTGTCTTCGCTCGGTGACGGGGTGTCGCATGCAGCGCTGCCGCTGCTCGCGCTGACGTTGACGCGGGACCCGATGGCGCTCGCCGTCGTCGCGGCCGCCGGAACGCTGCCGTGGCTGCTCTTCGGGGTGCTCGGCGGTGCGCTGGTGGACCGCTGGGACCGTCGGCGCACGATGTGGGTCACGGACGCGGCGCGTGCCGTGCTGCTGGCGGTACCGGCGGCGGCCGCCGCTCTCGACGTGCTGAGCATTCCGCTGCTCGCGGCCGTCGCCTTCCTGCTCGGTCTCGGCGGCCTCTTCTTCGACACGGCCGCCACGGCCTATCTGCCGGACCTGCTCGGCCGCGACCCCGCGCTCCTGGAGCGCGCCAACTCGCGCCTGCGCGGCTCCCAGACCGCCGCGTCCGGCTTCGCGGGGCCGCCTGCGGGCAGTGCCCTGCTCACGCTCGGTCGGGCGGTTCCACTGCTCGCCGACGCGGTGTCGTTCGCGGTGTCGGCACTGCTCGTACGGTCGCTGCCGGCCGTACCCCGCCCCGTACCGCAGGTCCGTGAGTCGCTGCTGCGGCAGGCGCGGGCCGGCGCCTCGTACGTATTCCGGGACACGTTGCTGCTCGGACTCGCGTTGCGCCCGGCCGTCGGGAACATCGCCTTCCTCGCCGTGGAGACCGTACTCGCCCTCTTCGCCCACGACCGTCTCGGCATCGGCACCTTCGGTTTCGGCCTGCTCCTCACGGCGGAGGCGACCGGCGGACTGCTCGGCGCGGGCATCGCCTCCTTCCTCGGCCGGCGTCTCGGCACCGGCACCGCACTGACGTGCACGGCCGCCGTCGAGGGGCTCGCCATTCTGGGTCTCGCCGCCGCCCCGAACCCGTACGTCGCCGGTCTCGCGCTCGCCGTCTGCGGAGCGGGCATGGGCGCCACGATGGTGCTCGCCCCCTCCCTCCGACAGACGATCGTGCCTGCCGACCTGATGGGCCGGGTCGCCTCCACCTCCCGCATGCTCGCGATGTGCGCCGCCCCGCTCGGCGCCCTCCTCGGCGGCTGGCTGGCCACCGCCTACGACGTACGCACCCCGCTCTACACCGCCGCCGGCCTCCTCCTCACCATGACGGCCGTCACGTCGACCATGACCAACAACCGCCGCGTCGAAGCGGCTCTGCGCTCCGCCGCGCCGGCCAGTGCCACGGCGGACGGCGGATCAGGCGGACGGTTCGCGTCCGCCTGATCGGCCGTGGCGGAGTGTGCCTCTACTTGCCGGCGTAGGGCAGGAGTGCCATTTCGCGGGCGTTCTTGATGGCGGCGGCGAGTTTGCGTTGCTGCTGGGCGGTGACGCGGGTGACGCGGCGGCTGCGGATCTTGCCGCGGTCGGAGATGAACTTCCGCAGCAGATCGGTGTCCTTGTAGTCGATGTACGTGATCTTGGCCGCGTCCAGGGGGTTGGGGCGCGACTTCACGGGCTTGCGGATTTCTTGGCGGCGGGCCATGAGGTTCTCCTGGTTCAGGGGTTGTCAGACGGGGTCGAGAAGGGTGTCGAAGGCGGCGGTGAGGTGTTTCCAGCCCTCACGCCCGGCCGCGTACTCGGCGTCCGTCAACAGACAGGATTCGAGGAGCTGTTCGAGGCCGTCGCGGTCGAGGCCGGGTGAGGTGAAGACGAGGTGCTGGCAGCAGTCGCCGTGTTCGGGATGCCAGTCCATGGCCGCGGCGGCCCGCCGCACCGGCGGGACCATCTCCCACGCGGCGTCGGGAAGTGATGCCAGCCAGGGGCCGGCGTTCTCCACGCACAGGGCCCCGCCGGCCGAGTCCCAGGCCAGGAGGGTGTCGGGGCGGTCCGCGAGCCAGAACCTGCCCCGGCTGCGCGCCGCCGCGCAGCACAAATCCTCCAGCGCTTGATAGAGGCGCTCGGGGTGGAAGGGCCGGCGGCGATGCCAGACCAGCGTGGTGACACCGGCGTCGTCGGCGTCCTGGGGCAGCAGCGCACAGGCGGGATGCTGCGCCGCCGCGGCGGCCTCGACATCGAAGCCCGCGAAGACCGCTTCCGCCAGTTCTCCCGAGCCGGCCGGGATCTGGCGGGCGGTGGGGTGCAGTTGGGCCAGCAGAGCACGGTCCTCGTCGTCGGCCTCGTCGTTGTCGACGAGGGCAAGGACGGGTGCGTACTCCAGCTGCCGGGCCCAGGTGTCCCCCACCGTCCGCTGATCAGTCGGCGCCGCGGCTAGGCCGGCTTCGGCGAGGTCGTCGCCGTTGGCCAGGTAGGGCAGGACCAGGGCCGGGTCCACGGCGGTGATTACATTGGTGAGCACCATGTCCTCTCCGGCGTGTGCGGCGACGACCTCCGCCATCCCCCGGGGCTCGACCGAATCCCACAGCTCCACCATCGCGAGGCGGGTCAGGCCGGCACCGGCCAGGCGTTCCAGTTCGGGGACCAGGTCCTCGCGCAGCGCGCAGCAGGCGCAGTCGTTGACCAGCGGCGCCTCATCCTCGGAAAGCAGGCCGGTGGCGTCGCGGATGAGGCGTCGTACGGTTCCGTCCGCCGCGCCGGACAGGTCGTGATGGAGAGCCACACTGCCCGGAACCGCCCGCAGGAGCCGGTCCACGACCTCCTTGCGGGCGTCGGCGTGTATCCCGGCGACGATCACTACGGGCAGGCGTGCGTCCCGCTCCATCAGCGGGCCCCGTAACGGCGCTCGAAACGTTCGACACGGCCGGCGGTGTCCATCACACGGGCGGTGCCGGTGTAGAAGGGATGGCTCGCCGAGGAGATCTCCACATCAACGACCGGATACGTCTGGCCGTCCTCCCACACGACCGACTTGGCGCTGGTCAGGGTGGAGCGGGTGAGGAACGCCGTGCCGCTGGCGCTGTCACGGAAGACGACGGGACCGTAGGCGGGGTGGATGCCGGGCTTCATGGAATGTCCTTCAGGTAGCGGGTTCGGTCAGCGTTCTTCGCGGAAGTCGACGTGCCGGCGCAGGACCGGGTCGTACTTGCGCAGCACCATCCGGTCGGGATCGTTGCGCCGGTTCTTACGCGTGACGTAGGTGAAGCCACTGCCCGCGGTGGAGCGCAGCTTGATGACCGGGCGGAGTTCGTTGCGTGCCATGACGCTACTATATGGGAATGGTTTCCATTTTCAACACTGGGATGAACGACCGGGGCCCTTGAGGAGGGAACCCGGACCGCTCCGGCGACGTCCAACCGGCGAACGTCCGCTGAGCTACGAGGAGGCCGCCGGATGGGATCACGGGCAACGGGGATAGCCGTACTGCTCGGAGCGCTGCTGGTGGCCACCGCCGGCTGCGGCAACTCGGGCCCTCGGACCGCGAGTCCCGGCTGCACGGGCAGCGGGGAGGCGGTCGCCACGGAGACCGTCGTCACGGCCGCGGACAACGGCCGGCGGATGTGCCTGCCGCTGCACGGCACCGTACGGGTCAACCTGTCGGACACGGATACGGATACGGATACGGGTACGGCCGGGCCCGGGGCGCCGGTGAGCCTGTCGGGGCCGGCGCTGTCCGAGGTTTCGGACCACCTCTACCGGGGTGTGACTCCGGGCGCCACCGTTCTGACCTCCGAGGTCCCGGCCTGCCCCGGGTCGCCCGCGCCGGGCACCGTCAAGTGCCTGGCGCTGACGCAGTGGCGGGTCACCGTGGACGTACGGTGACCCGCCCGCTCCCCTTGGGGTCCGCTGACTTCGCCATCAGGGGGCGAGTGCCTCCTGGAGTCTGGCCAGCATGAGCCGGGCGGCCGGGGCGCGCTGGTCGGGGCGGATGGCCAGGCCGAGGCAGGCGTGCGTGGCGGCGTCGGTGACGACGGCCGGCTCCAGGCCCTCGCCGCTCGCGGAGGACGGGCTCAGGACGGCGACCCCGGCTCCTCGGCGCGCGAGGCCGAGCAGGGTCTGCGGGGAGCCGGCCTCGATGTCCACGCGGGGTTCGGTCCCCCGCTGGAGGCACGACCGCTCGTACGCCTCCCGGATGCCGGTGCCGCGCGGCAGGCACAGGACCTTCTCCCCCTCCAGATCAGCGAGCCGTACCGGCCCGCCCCGCAGTCGGTGACCCTCGGGCACGGCGACGGCGATCGGCTCGTCGATGAGCACAGTGGTGTCGAGACCGGGTTCGGGCCGTCCGGCGAACGCGATCAGGGCGAGGTCGAGGGAGCGCGTGAGGACCTGGGAGCGCAGGGCGTCCGAGTCGTCCTCGTGGAGGCTCAGCGTGATGCCCGGGTGGGTCCGCCCGAGGCCCGCGACGGCGTCCAGGAAGCCGGGGATCGCGCAGCCCCTGATCATGCCCAGGCGGACGCGGCCCCGGACCGCCCGCGCGAAGCGGGCCGCGGTGTCCTCGATGCCGTCGACCGTCTCCAGGGCCGCCCGGGCCAGCGGCAGTACGGCCTCCCCCGCGGCCGTCAGCCGGACCCTGCGTCCCGATCGTTCCAGCAGTTGCTGTCCCAGTTCCCGTTCGAGCTTGCCCACCTGCGTGCTGATGCCCGACTGGCTGACGTGGAGCCGTGCGGCGGCGGCCGTGAAGGTCCCCTCGTCGACGACCGAGACCAGGTAGCGCAGCTGATGCAATTCCATAACCAATGATGATACTCGCCATCCGGATCATCTGTTGGACTGATTGACCGACTTACGGGAGGCTGGTCGCATGACGACTCCGACAGTTATTTCCGAGAAGTACTTCAGCGCCTGGCAGACGGGCGACTTCGAGACCCTGCGCGACCTGTTGGCCGACGACGTCGACTTCGTCGGCACCCTCGGCCGGGCCCAGGGCGTGGACGAGTGCATCGCGGGCCTGCGCGGCATGAGCCGGATCCTGGAGCGGATCGAGGTGCGCGCCCGGGTGGCGGACGACACGGACGTGATCACGTGGTTCGACCTGCACACGGCGGGCGCGCCGCCGGCTTCCACGGCGAACTGGAGCCACGTGGAGAACGGGAAGATCACCAGCATCCGTGTCACCTTCGACCCCCGGGAGATCCTCGCGGGGCAGAGCCGCTGATCCCCGGTCACGGCGCCGCCCGCCTCGCACCGGGCGGTCGGAGCCGCACCGAGGCCGCGCCGACGCTGCCGGCCACCCCGGCGCACCGCTAGCAGGCCGGGGAGGAGCCCTTCTGGCCCTTGAGGTCGCGGTTGTAGAGCCAGCCGGTGGTGTTCGTGCCGTCCACGCGCACGAACGTCCACTGGTTGCCGTACGAGTTGACGATGTAGCAGTGGTACCAGAGCTTGGTGCCGCTCTTGACCAGGCTTCCCTGCGCGCACTGCTGGTACGGCGCGGCCAGCAGGTGGTGGTCGCCGGAGATGTAGCCGTACGTACCCGGCGACGGGTCCTTGTGCGTCCAGCCTGCGCAGCCCGTCGGTACGGGGTGCGGCTTGGCCGGGGCCTGCGAGGAGCCCTTCGGGGAGGGCGAGGACGACGCGCCGGCCTTCTTCGAGGCACTCGGTGACGGCTTCGCCGTGGGTCCGGGGCTCGCTGAGGGGGACGGCGGCGGGGCCGGCGTGTCCGGCTGCCCGTCGGCGGACGGGGAGCCGGCGGGCGCCGGCGTCGAAGCCGGAGCCGACGCCCGCGCCCGGTCACCGTCGCCGCCCGAGGCCACGGCGTAGGTGACGCCGCCGGCGCCGAGTACGGCGACGACGGCGACGGCCACCGCGGCCCGGCCGCGCCGCCGCGCCCGGTCCGCGGCCGCGGAGCCGGAACCGTCGAACGTGAGCGGTTGGGCGGACGCGGGGCCGTACGGCGGGAATCCGGGCTGCGGGGTGGGGGCGTAGGGCTGCTGCGGAGACGATACGGCGCCGACGTCGAAGCCTGCCGGGGGCGGGGGGCCGAAGCCGGGAGGGGGCGCGGAGACGGGGTGCGGGGCGGGGGCCGGCGGGGCCGGGGCGGGCGCCACCGCGAGGCCCGCCCCGCCGCCGGCCGCCACCCGCTCCAGCATCGCGCGGGCCTGGTCGGCGGTGGGCCGCTGCTCCGGCTCCTTCGCCATCAGCGCCCGCAGCACCGGGGTGAGCGGTCCCGCGCGCCGGGGCTCGGGCAGCGGATCGCCGACGATCGCCGCCAGCGTGGACCACACCGAGGTACGGCGGAACGGCGATACGCCCTCGACCGCCGCGTACAGGGTCATTCCGAGCGACCATATGTCGGAGGCCGGGCCGGGCTCCCGGCCCTGCGCGCGTTCCGGCGGCAGGTAGTCGAGCGAGCCGACCAGCTCACCGCTGCGGGTCAGCTTCGCCATGGCGTCGTCGTCCGAGGCCTCGAAGGTGGCGATGCCGAAGTCCGTGAGCACGACCCGGCCGTCCCGCTCCAGCAGCACGTTGCCCGGCTTAACGTCGCGGTGCAGGACGCCCGCGCGGTGCGCGGCGTCGAGCGCGTCCATCAGCTTCGCGCCGATCGCGGCGGCCTCGTGCGGGTCGAGCGCGCCGCGCCGCGTCACGACCTCATCGAGCGAGGGCCCGTCGACGAGTTCCATGACGATGACGGGCAGGCCCCGCTCGTGCGTCACGTCGTGCACGGTGACGACGCCGGTGTGCCGGATGCGGGCGGCGGCCTGCGCCTCGCGTTCCATCCGGGCCCGCACGGCGGCCAGTTCGGCGTCACTGGAGTCGGTGTAGGCGCGCAGGACCTTGACGGCGACCTCGCGGGCGAGCAGTTCGTCGACGGCCCGTGCCACCACGCCCATGCCGCCCCGGCCCACCACGGAGGTCACTCGGTAGCGTCCCCCGAGCACCTTGCCGATCAGGTCCCCGTCGTGCGCTTCCGCTCGCCCCCCTGGCACCACGTACTCCGTTCCACGACCGGTCGTCCGTCTCGACGCTCTGACGGGGCACAAGCCTAGACGCATGATCCGCGGGCCGACCGCGCGGCATCCGCCCACGCTGCGGGGCGCTGCGGAGCGCCACCGGCTCCGCTCGCGCCGACCGGGTGCCTATGGGGCGGAAGCCGCGGATTCCCGCGCCGTGGGCCCGGCGGGTTCGAGCGTGTCGTTTTCCTCCGTGCGCGGCCAGTACCGTCCTTCGAGGGCCTCGGCGCTGCGGTTGAGCCGGACCAGGACGTCCGCCAGCTCCCGGACCTCCTCGGGGGACCAGTCGGCGACCACCCTGGCCAGGCAGGACTGGTTGACCTCACGGTCTCCGGCGAGCCGGCGCGCGCCTTCCTCGGTGATGCGCAGCTTGCGGGCCATGCCGCCGTCCGGGTCCGCGACGCGCTCGGCCAGTCCGCAGCGCAGCAGCGCGGCCGTCTGGCGGTTCACGGTCGAGGTGTCGAGCCCGAAGGCTTCCGCCAACTGCCCGATGGACATGGGACCTTGCGTGTCGATCCGGCTGAGCAGCAGGTACGCCGACCGCTCCAGGCGTTCGGGGTCGCGCTCGCGCCGGGCGAGCACCTGGTGCCGCGACAGCAGCATCAGCTCCCGCTCCAGTTTTTCCAGCACTGCGCCTCCCGCTCCTTCCGGCGCTCCATTATCGCCGACGCGTGGACCGTCGGGCCTCGGCCGACGGGGACCGAGGACCGAGGACCGCACGGAGCCGCCACAATATGCATGATACATAACCTGTGTACTATGCACCTCTCGCCGCTATCCGACGAGCCACAGCCCCACCCCGGAGGACCCGCATGACCGTCACCACGTCCACCGCCTCCCGCGCGGCCGAGATCCTGTCCCGGCCCGTCACGCTGAACGGCCTGACCGTCCCCAACCGCATCGCGATGGCTCCGATGACGCGGATGTTCTCCCCGGACGGCGTACCCGGCGAGGACGTGCGGGCGTACTACGCCAGCCGGGCCGCCGCGGGCGTCGGCTTGATCGTCACCGAGGGCACCTACGTCGGCCACGAGTCCGCCGGGCAGAGCGACCGGGTGCCGCGCTTCCACGGCGAGGACCAGCTGGCGGGGTGGGCGAAGGTCGCCGCCGCGGTCCACGAGGCGGGCGGCACGATCGTGCCCCAGCTGTGGCACATCGGCATGGTGCGCAACCAGGGCGAGGCGCCGTACGCCGACGCGCCCGCCGTCGGCCCCTCCGGCATCCGCGTCGACGGCACCGAGGGAACCGGCAAGGCGATGACCCGCGCCGACCTCGACGACGTCATCGGCGCCTTCGCGGACGCCGCCGCGGAGGCGGAGCGGATCGGCTTCGACGGCATCGAACTGCACGGCGCCCACGGCTACCTGCTCGACCAGTTCCTGTGGGAGCGGACCAACCGCCGCACCGACGCCTACGGCGGCGACGCGGCGGCCCGTACGAAGTTCGCCGTGGAGATCGTGGCCGCGGTCCGCGAGCGCGTCCGGGCCGACTTCCCGGTGATCTTCCGCTACTCGCAGTGGAAGCAGGAGGCGTACGACGCCCGGCTCGCGCAGTCCCCGCAGGAGCTGGAGACGATCCTGGCCCCGCTGGCGGCGGCGGGCGTCGACGCGTTCCACGCCTCCACCCGGCGCTACTGGCTCCCGGAGTTCGAGGGCTCTGACCTGAACCTCGCGGGCTGGACCAAGAAGCTCACCGGCCTGCCGACGATCACCGTCGGCTCGGTCGGCCTCGACGGCGACTTCATCCGCTCCTTCGCCGGCGAGGGGGCGGCGCTCGGCGACATCGACAACCTCCTGGACCGCATGGAGCGCGAGGAGTTCGACATGGTCGCGGTCGGCCGTGCGCTGCTCCAGGACCCGCACTGGGCGGCGAAGGTCCTGGGCAACCGTTTCGACGAGCTGAAGCCGTACGACGCGGTGGCACTGAAGTCGCTCAGCCGGTAGCCCGGTAGCCGGGGCCCCGCCCCGCACCCCGAGCGGCTCCCGCCCCGGCCGACCGGACGTGCGCCCCGGGCGCCCCCTCCCGGGTCAGTCGGTGAGGGCGGCGCCGACCAGCTGCCGGATGCGCGGGAGGGGGGCACCGTTCGCCTTGACGTTCAGCGAGTAGACGACGCGGTGCCGCAGGTCCCGGGTGGCGAAGAAGCCGTTGTCCCAGCCGGGGCGGGAGCCGGTCTTCCCCCAGGCGTACGCGTGCGCGCCGAGCCCGTAGCGCATGAGCCCGCCGACGCTGAAGCAGGCGGGGCCGCCGAAGCAGTTCTTGTTGCCGGCCGCGCTCTTCACGTCCGGTACGTCGAAGACCAGCTTCTGCTGGGCCGGCGGGAGCAGCCGTCCCCGGAACAGGGCGGTGAAGAACCGGTCCAGGTCGGCGGCCGTGGAGATCATGCCGCCCTCCGCCCAGGGGGAGGGGCTCTGCTCCGTGACGTCGTATCCGTCGACGTACACCGTCGCGTGGGGCGCGGGGATCGCCAGGTCGTCGGCGGCGGGCAGGCTGGTGTGGCGCAGGCGCAGCGGCCGGAGGATCCTCCGCTCCAGCTCCTCGGCGAACGAGTGCCCGGTGACCTGCTCGACGAGCAGACCGAGGGCGAAGGAGTTGAGCCCGTTGTACTGCTGCTCGGATCCGGGCGCGGGCGGCCGACCCGTGGCCGCGGCGAACGACGCGCGCAGCGAGGCCTCGGGACCGGCGGACTTGAACTGCCAGCCGGGTCCGTCGGCCGGGCCCGGGGTCCGGACCGGCCGGGGCAGCCCGCTCGTGTGGTCGAGGATGTCCTGGAGGCCGGGGTTCAGACTCGCGGAGCGGCAGCCCATCGGTGAACACCCTGAACGGACCCTGGGGCGCCCCTGACCTACCCACCCCGGGGACCGAACGGGCGCGAGGCCGATGGCCCCGATCTACCGTCAGTTCTTCTTAAGCTCCTCGGCGAGCATCACCAGGATGCCGCTGGGGCCGCGGAGGTACGTGAGCTTGTACACGTCCTCGTAGGTCGCCACGCCGCGCAGCGGATGACATCCGTGCTTGGCGGCCGTCTCAAGGGCCTTGTCGATGTCGTCGACCGAGAAGGCGACGCGATGCATGCCGACCTCGTTGGGAAGCGTGGGTTCCGTCTCGATCGCTTCGGGGTGGATGTACTCGAAGAGCTCAAGGCGACCCTGACCGTCCGGCGTCTGGAGCATCGCGATCTTGGCGTGATTGCCGTCGAGACCCACGGCGGTGTCGGTCCATTCCCCGCTGACGGTGTCACGGCCGAGGACCGTGAGGCCGAGGTCGGTGAAAAAGGAGATCGTCGCTTCGAGGTCGCGAACGGCGATGCCCACGTTCTCAAGTTTGATGGCCATGCGCGGCATGCTATCGAGCCGGATCGATCGGGTGCTTCCGGCAAGAGCGGGTGGCAGCCTTCCTTTCCGGGACCCTTGCCGCCGGTCCGCGTACGACGGCACGACGGAGGGGCCACGGCCGCCCGGTGGGGTCAGCGGGTGAGGGAGACGGCGAAGGGCTGGAAGCCGTCGCGGCGCAGGATGTGGGGCACCACCAGGATCATGGCCTCGGTGGCGCGGGCGGTGGTGATGTCGCCGAGGTCTTCGATCCACGCGGGCTGCCAGCCCAGGTCACCGAGCAGGCCGGTCACGGTCCTCTTCGCCTGCTCGTCGTCGCCCGACACGTACACGGTCGGTGGGGTGTTCAGCGTCTCGGGGGCGGTCATGACCATGAACAGCATGGTGTTGAGGGTCTTCACCACACGGACGTCCGGAAGGGCGGCCTGGAGTCGCTCGGCGAGACTGCTGCCGGGGTAGCACAGCTCGCCGGGCAAGCCGTCGTCGGCGTCGCGGGTCGCGTTGGAGACGTCGATGAGGATCTTGCCGGCGAGTTCGGTGCGCAGGCCGGTGAGGCGGTCGAGGGCGCTGTCGCCTGGCGTGGCGTTGATGACGATGTCGGCGGTGTGCGCGGTGGTGCGCTGGTCGGCGAAGGAGATGCGGGTGTCTGCGCCGCCGACGGGCGCTGCGGGCTCTTCGTCCCTACTCCGTCGGCCGAGGATGACGTGGTGTCCGCTCGTGGCGAGCTTACGGGCGAGGCTCTGGCCGACGCGGCCGGTGCCCAGGATGCCGATGGTGGTCACTGGGTCATGCTCCTTGCTGTCTCGGGTGGGGCGGGTGTGGCGGAGGCGGAGCGGGGCCGGCTGCCTGGTCAGGCGAGCGGTGCGAGGACCTTGAGGGCGGCGCCGTGGATGCCGGGGGCGGCGGCCAGGAAGTCGCGGCTGCCCGTGGTCCAGGGCTCGCCCGCCAGGTCGGTCACGGTGCCTCCGGCCTCGGAGACCAGCAGGGCACCGGCGACCAGGCCGGAGCGGACGTCGGAGAACTGCCAGAACGCGTCCATGGAACCGGCGGCGACATGGATGAGCTGCAGCGTGGCGGGCACGGACACGCGCACGACCAGGCCGTTGATGAGCATGGCGGTGACCGAGTCGCCGATCCGCCGGAAGGTGCGCTCGTCCTCGCCCGGCCTGGCCTGACCGGTGCCGGCGAGCGCGGCGCCCAGGTCGGTCTTGGCGGACACCGCCAGGGGGCGCTCGTTGAGCCGGGCGCCGCCTCCGGCGACGGCGGTGTAGGTGTCGCCGGTCAGCGGCAGGTGGACGACGGTGAGGACCGGCTGGTTGTCGCGGACCAGAGTGGCGGTGACGGCCCAGTCCGACATGGCGTGGACGTGGTTGATGTTGCCCTCGGCCGGGTCCACGACCCACCACTCCCCCGCCGGGAGCGGACCGCCGGCCAACTCGTCCTCGGCCCACCGCGATCCGGGCCGGGCCCGCAGCAGCGGTGCGCGCAGTACGTCGAGCACCGCGTCGTCGTTGGCGTGGATCTCGTCGAGGATCTCGCTCATGCTGACGCCCCGGGCGTGCGGGGTGTGGCGGTCGAGCAGGGTCTGACCGGCGGTCTTCACCGCGGCGCTCACGTCGGCCATCAGTGTCGTGCCGGCGTCGAAGGGCATGGGTGTGCTCATGGGTTGGCTCCCGGGTGTCGGTCTGATGCGGTGCGGTGTCATGCGGTGCGCTGTGCTGTGGCTCGTTCTGCGCCCGTACGTCGACGGTAGGCGGCCCGCTACTTAACAACAAGTGCATGCTTCTCACTCGTAGAGTTACTCGCATGCAACTGGATCTGAACCTGCTCACGGCACTTGACGCACTGTTGGAAGAGGGAAGCGTCGCCGGCGCCGCGGCCCGTCTTCACGTCACGCCGCCGGCCATGAGCCGCTCCCTGGGCCGCATCCGCAAGGTCACCGGCGACCAGATCCTGGTCCGCGCCGGACGCACCATGGTCCCCACCGCCCGCGCCCTCGCCATGCGCGCCCAGGTGCACGCCCTCGTGCGGGAGGCACATCAGCTGCTCTCCGCGCAGCAGGAGCCCGACCTGGCGACGTTGCGGCGGGTGTTCACCTTGCGCTGGCACGACGCCCTGACCGCCGCGTGCGGTACGACGCTGATCACCGGTCTGCGCCGACAGGCCCCCGGCGTGCGGCTGCGTCTGGCCGCCGAACCGGGCACGGACACCCCCGACTTGAGCCGGGGCGAGGTAGACCTCGCGTCCAGCTCCACGCTGCCCACCGTTCCCGGCGTCCGCCACCGCCTCGTCGGCGAGGACCGGCTCGTCGTCGCCGTGCGTCCCGGGCATCCGCTCGCCGGAGGCCCGATGAGCGCCGAGCGTTACGCGCTCTCCGACCACGTCACCGTCTCGCGCCGCGGCCGCCTGCACGACCCGGTGGACGAAGCGCTGACCGCGTGCGGCCACGAACGCCGCGTCGCCGCAGCCGCGCCCACCGCCGCGATCGCGCTCCAACTGGCTCTCGACGCCGACCTGGTGGTCACCCTGCCCGATGCCGTCACCCGCACGGCCCGGGAGCGGGCCGGTCTGATCACACTGCCGCTTCCCCTGCCGATGCCCGCCATCCCGCTGTACCTGCTATGGCACCAACGCCATGAGGGCGACCGCGCGCACACCTGGATGCTCGACCTGGCCACCGAAACCGTCCAGGCGCTCTTCACACCGGCGGTTCACGGTGATTGACGAAGCCGGCTGAGCCAGGGGCTTCGGATGGCCGTGCCGACGCGCGCCCGGCGCGCGCGCTCAACGGTCGAACACCGACCAGCAGATGTCGTTGCGCAAGCGCTGGTCGTCACGTACGAGCTCGCGAATCGCCTCGGGGAGCTGGTCGCGCTGCCATTGACATTCGGTCCGCCCCGCCGCGCGCGCCTCCATCATCTTGACCTCGCCCCGCACCCAGGCGCGGGCGTGCTCGATCGCCTGTCGCGGCCGAGGATCCTCGGGCCGGGCCGACTCGAAAAGGTGGAGGATGTGGCCAGGCGCCGCCCCCGCCGACGACCGTCAGGGCCCAGCGCGCCCCCGGAGCCATGGTTCATGGTCGGCCCGACAAGGCGCCGCATTCGGCGCAGACGGAGACCCCGGCCGTCTGCGCCAGGGCCGGCGGCCCTTCCCCGCCGCCCTCCCCCCTCGCCGCGTTGGCGGTCAGGACGTGCTTGAAACGTTGCTGGCGACGCAGTTCACGGATGTCCATGGAGTGCATACGGCCGACTCCGGACGAGGTCCAAGCGGCACATCCCGTGCCCAGGACAGCGCAGATCAGCGCGATTCTCAGGAGCATGTCTGGCACAGCGGTTCCTCTCCGGTGACTGGAAGCGGGGGCCGGCCCTCGGACCCTCACGCTCCCGACATAACGCACCGGCATATGCGTAGTTGCGCCTTGTCAGCCGGTTGCCGCAACGCAGAAATGATAAAAAGCCACTGGTCAAGCTTGGTTTACGGGCTCGCCCTCACCTGAACGGCCCGCACCTTCCCCCGTTGCGGAACCGTTTATGGACTATGACAAATGCAAACCACGCAGAGATTTTTCTCCAGAGTGCCGACAGCGCCCCACGCGGCAGGGCCGCCGGGACCACCAGGGCGGGGGAATGGACGTACACCAGTTGGACCCCTGACAAGGGCGCGACGCTCCGCACCCTGGAGCGGGAAGTGGACCTCCACTACTCGTCCTCGATCTTCGAGGACTTCCTGGAGGTGATGAGCCGGATCGAGGAAGACTTCGGCCGACGCTCGCCCGCCACCGGACCGTCCGAGACCGCTCTCGGCGAGTGCGCCGGTGAGGTCCATCGTGTTTGAGCAGTACCAGCGGCACGACGGGGGCGGATGGCACGTCGCCCACCAGCCGCCGCCCATGGCGGCGGGCGAGGCGGACATCCCGTGGGATCCGGCCGAAGAACTGGCCCACCTGCTCCGGGAGGCCCAGCAGCCGCGGCCGGCCGAGGCATTCGGCCACTACGGCCTTGATGAAACCGGCGACATGGGCGCCTTCGTCGGCGCGGTCACCGAGCCGGCGCAGGGAGCCTACGAAAGGCCGGTCCCGCCGGCCCCGCCGACCGCCCGCGGGCACCGCCGGGCCCCGTCGAAGACGTCCGTGGTGACCCTGCTCGGAACGGGCAGTCTCTTCGCCGCCGTGCTGGTCGCCGTCATCGCCGCCGTGGTGAGCGTCTTCAGCGGCCTGGCCATTTGTGAGGCCCTGCGCCACAGCGCGGGTCCGCGCACGGCGGACGACGTCGCCAGCTGGTGGCCCCTGCTCATCTACGGACCGTGGATGACCGCATCCCTCTCCATCCTGCGGGCCGCCCTACATCAGCGGCGCGCGGTTCATTCGTGGTCCATCGTCCTGCTGTTCTCCCTCCTCGCCACGCTCCTATGCGTCGCCCAGGCACCCAGCACGTTCGCCGCCCAGGCCGCGGCCACGCTCCCGCCCATCGCCGCGCTGGCCTGCCTCCAGCAACTCGTCCGTCAGATCACCCTCACCCGACCGCCCCGCCAAGCCGTTCCACGCCACCGCGGCCGCGCCTCCGAGATCCGGCTGCGGGGCATGAACGCCGGTCTCCCGAACCATCCGTACCTTCCGCGCAATCAAGGAACGTGATCACTTGCACTCCGAGAACGAAGATCAAAACGAGTTAGTCACGGGCTGCGCCCGGTCTCAGCCCTACGGGTCTGCGCCATGACCGGCAGCCCTCCACGGAACCCGGGCCACGCCAGGTTCACACCTGGCGGCCCGGGCGGCGCATCCCCCTATCCCCCGCACGTTCGACGACGTCTCAAGAAAGGCCGACCCCATGCCCTACGAACTCACCCACGCCGAGCGACTCCGGTACAAGCGCAGCCAGGACGCCGCGTACCAGGAGGGCGACGAAGCCGTAGCGAACCTCCAGGCCGCGCTTTCCATGGCCGGCCTGACCCTCCCCTCGCTCTGCAACGACGGACCGGTCGGCTGCCGCGGTCTCGTCCGGCTCGGTGGGTGCAGCACAGCGGTCGCCAACCAGCTCGCCGAGGTGATCGCCGCGGGTGCCCACGCCCTGCGGGGTGAACATGCGCGAGCTGAGCAGTTGTGAGATGAGCCGCCATCGCGGGACGCGTTAGGCCGAACTGATGATGTTGGCCCTGCGGATGTCGCACGGGGCGGGGGCCTCTGCACAATGCGTTCTGCCGAAGCAGGCCGTGGGGTGAGGTGATCTCTGCGTGATGTGTTGAGCTGGAGGTACACCGCCCATGTCGGGCAACGGAAATCCCACGGTCAGAGGGCGCCGCCTGGGTGCGGAGCTCCGGCAGCTCCGCAAATCCGCAGGGATGACCTCCTCGCAGGCGGCGCAACGCCTCATGGTGTCCCAGCCCAAGATCAGTCTCATCGAGACCGGCCGCCGCCCAATCAACCCGCGCGACGTACGCGACTTGTGCGGGATCTACGGGATCACCGACGCGGCCGTCGTCGACTCGTTGATGCGGATGGCCAAGGAATCGGGCCGCCAAGGGTGGTGGGTCTCCTGCGGCGACGTCCCCTACGGGGTCTACATCGGGCTGGAGACGGCGGCGGCCTCGATCCACTCCTACGACGCGCTGCTGGTTCCCGCACTGCTGCAGACCCCCGCCTACGCCGCCGCGGCCATCGCGCAGTCGTTTCCGCACCCCACGCCCGAACGGGCCTCGGTCAGCCTGGACGTACGGCTGCGGCGCCAGCACCGTGCCCACCACCCCGCCCGGCCCCTGCGCTTGTGGAACATCCTGGACGAGGCGGCACTGCACCGCACGATCGGCAGCCCCGAGATCATGCGCGAGCAGCTTGAGCACCTGAACTCCCTGGGCGCCCAGCCGCACGTCACCGTGCAGGTCCTCCCCTACAGCGCGGGGGCCCATCCCGGGGTCCTGGGGCAGTTCTCCATCCTCACGTATCCCGACTCCGACGCGGGAGTCGTCTACCTGGAGCGCTTCACCAGTGATCTGTACCTGGAGAAGCACGTCGACCGGTACCCGTACCAGATCATGTTCGACCACCTCCAGGCCCAGGCCCTCAACCCCGACGACTCCCGGCATCTGATCAACGACATGGTCAAGGTGTACCGGGAGGCCCGTTGACGGCGCCGGCCGGCCAGGGCGGAGGGGCCCTCAGGGGCGGCCCAGTAGCGCTACGCCTGCGGCGGTGTCGGCCCGGGCGGTGAAGAAGTCCACGAAGGCGGCGATGAACTCCTCCTCGCCAACCCGGCCGTCACCGTCCCCGTCCAATTGCCGGAAGGCTTCGTTCAGCTCGGCGGGGTGGACGCGCGGGCCGCCGAACACGACGCGGTACTCGTCCGCGCACAGGTAGCCGCTGCCGTCGGTGTCGGCGGTCCGGAACAGGGCGCGCACCGCCGGCTTGAGGCCCCGGTCGAGGTAGTCCGGATCCCGGTCGATGCCCTCGGTCATCGCGGACACGAACTCGGCGCAGTCCACCGCGCCGTCGCCGTCCGCGTCCATGCCCTCGCGCAGTTGCTCCCACCAGGACTCGAAGGCGGCGTAGAGCCGGTCCTCACGCTCGACGGGGAGTTCCAGCTGCCAGCACACGTTGTGGACCATCGCCTGGAGGTCGGCGGAGTCCACCCGGCCGTCACCGGTCTGGTCGAGCACCTGCCGGAAGAACGCCTCCAGGCGCGCCGGGCGGGAACCGAGGGCGCGCGGCCTGGGCAGGCGCGGCGCCGCCTCGGGCTGCCGGGAAGCGGGCCGCTGCCCGGCACGGCCGTCGGAGGAGTTGCGGTAGCGCAGGCGGTCCGGCAGCCGGGTCATCACCTGCCGCATGCCGCGGTGGACCGTCCAGGACAGGGTGGCGGCCGTACGGGTACGGGGCATGGCGAAGCGCTCGTGCCAGGCCCGCGGCAGGTCGGCGACGGTCAGACTGGTCAGCACGTGCGCGGCGACGGCGCGCAGCGCCGGCCACGCGGGCCGCAGCCGGCCGAGCCGGCGGGGCGCGGGAGCCTCGCGCAGCATGTCGAAGAGCAGGTAGCGGACCTGGTCGCCGCATTCGAGGACCTCGCGGACGGTCCGGTCGACGTACGCGGGTACGTCGGCGGCGGTTGCCGGGAGGACCTCGGCGGGGATGCCGAGGGCTGCGCAGACTTCCGTGAACTCCCCGTAGAGCGCGTCGAGTTCGGCTGGTTCGAGCGGATCGCCGGAGAGCTCGCGCATGGCCGTCATGGCCTCGTACAGCGTCAGCATCACCCAGGCGCGGACCTCCGGGTCCTCGGCGCTGTACGGGCGGCCGGCGTCGTCGGTGCCGCGGATCCGGCGGTGCGCGCGCTCCAGCCGGGCGATCTCGCGCTGCCGCTCCTCGGGCCCGGCGAAGAACAGCCGGCTACCGCTGTCCATGGTGTGCTCGATCCGCCGCCAGGGGTGGGCGCGGTACGTGGAGTAGCGGGCGGTGCCGGCGGCGACGGCCGGGTGCGCGGTCTGCAGGACGAGCAGCCGCCAGGCCACCAGCCCGATGCGCCATTCGCCGAGGGTCTGGCGCAGCAGGCTGTCGGGGGCGGGCAAAGAGGTGGGTGTCACGCGGTGCTCCTGAAGAGGTCGGGGTCAACAGGAGCACAACGCCGCACATGCGGGGGAGGTTGCGCGGAGCGAAGCGGAGCGGCCCTGACCGGCTACGTCGAGGACGCCGCGGTCAACGTCCCGATGTTGCCGGGAGTTCCGCGGTGCCCGGCGGGTTGGCGCCGGTGTGGGCGACGTACATGGTCGAGCCCGCCGCCGAGTTGATGACGGGGACGGTGACGGTGGCGTCCGTCGTCCACGGCTGGTTGTCGGTGTCGAAGGTCCAGGTGCCGGTGACCTTCTTGCCGACGGCCGCGAAGTCGACCCAGGCGTAATTCTTGGCGGGGACGTCGACCGCGATCCCGTTGACCGTCGACTCGTCCGAGGTGTACGTCTGCGTCGAGGTCAGCTGGCTGCTGATCATGGCCTTGACGGGGGCGGAGACCCCGAACGACGTCTCCACTCCGGCCGCGAAGGATTGGGCCCAGCCGGAGTGGTAGATCGTCGTGAAGGTCTGCTTCATCGTGGTGCCGGTGTCGTTGTACCAGACCGACGAGGCGGGCCGGCGGGGCAGTACCTCGGGCTGGCCCTCGGACTTCTGCGTCCAGGAGCAGGTGGAGGTCTTCCTGGAACAGAGGTCGCTGTAGTAGTCGAGCGCGAGACTCCTGGCCTCGGCGGCGTTCGCCGCGGGGATCGTCCATTCCTGGCCCGCGCTGCCGTCACACCGGTTGGGCTGGGCGAGGATGCCCCACATGTGGAGGCCGCCCCGGTTGTCCATGCAGTATTCGGTGCCGTTGGACTCGTCGCGGCGGACGATGCCGAAGGTGCTGGGCTTGCCGTCGACGGCGCGGAAGTGCCACTGCTCGCCGTCCCTGCCGCAGGACTGCTGGGTGGCGGGCTGGGTGGCGTAGACGCACTTTCCGGACGAGGTGCTGGCGATGTTGAACGTGCCGGGGGCGCTGAGCTTGATCAGGCGCCAGTTCGTGTAGTTGGTGCCGTCGGGGGTGACGGAGATCTGGTTCCCGTCGCCGTTGCCCGTGGCGTTGAGGGTGCCGTCCGGGTTGGTGAAGGTGTAGGTGTCGGCCGCCGCCGTCGCGGCGCCGGCCGGGGTGGCGGCGAGGACGGGCCCCAGGAGGGCCAGGGCGACGGCCGGCGCGGTGAGGAGTCGCGCGGCTTTCTTCATGCGTATCGTCATGGTCACTCTCCGTGGCGTCGGGTGTACGTCCTGACGGCGGCGGTCGTCGCCTTGGCCGGCGGGACCGGCCGCGACGGGCCGGCCGAACCCTTCGCCCTGCCAGACGACGGAGCCCGCCGGTGCTCAGTCACGCACGCACAGGTGGCGCCGCGAACCCGGAACGTTCCAGGGTGACGCTCGCCGAGGGGCATCCGCCGAGCGGAAACCGCGCAGCGAGCCCGGGGGCGTCGCGGGCTTCAGTCCTTCTCCTCCGGGGGCTTGGACCGCGAGGCCTGACGCCCCTGCCGCCACATGGTCAGACCCGCAAGACCGCCGGCGGCGACGAAGAAGCCCACCTTCACCGCGATCTTGCCGGACAGCCAAGCCACGCCGAAGCCCAGGTGCCAGCCCAGCCACCAGAAGACCGCGCACACGGCCGCCGCCGCGCACGCTCCGGCTATCACCCCCAGCACGGTCCGCGGCCATCGCCGCCCGTCGGTACCGTTCCCCGTATCACTGGTCATGTGGATCACGATAGAGGCGCTGCGCGGTCCGTCTTACGGGGCGGTCTCGAACGCGGGGGGCTTGAGGTCCTTCAGGCAGGCGGTGTCCGGTGCGGCCGGGGCGTCGAAGAAGGAGACGGCGATCTCCTGGGCGCACCGCGAGGTGGCGAACACGACGTGCGGTTCGTAGGGGACCGTGACGACCTTGGCCTTGCTCAGCGTACGGGCGACGTAGGGGCCGTTGTCCGCGCCGGTCTGGGCGTCGAAGCCGCCCGAGAGGGCGAGGGTGGGGATGTCCGCGCGGGTGGCGTCCCGGATCGAGGGCGGCGCCGGGGGCACGTTCCAGACGTCGCAGTCCGGGTGGAGGAAGGCCAGCTGGGGGGCCTGCGCCTGTACGGAGCGGGGGAAGGCCGGGAAGGCCTCCCGGCCGCCCTTGAGTGCGTCGGCCTGGCTCTCGTACGGTGTCCACTCGCTGCAGAAGACCCCGTAGACGAGGCCGTGCGCGACCCGGCCGATGGCCGCCCGGCTGAGCTTGCCGCCCGCCCACTGCCGGGCGATCCGCTGCGGCTTGCCGTGCGCCAGCTCGTCGAGGGCGAGGGGCACTTGGGTGGCCACGTGGGTGGCGGAGGTCATCCAGTTCACCAGGGCCCCGCCGTCCAGTACGACCTTCACCGGCTTGTCGCTCCCGGGCAGCGTGACGGTGGTGGTGACCGGCTGGGCTTCGAGCCGGCGGACGAGGCGTTCGAAGGTGGCCGGCAGGTCCGGGTAGCGCTTGGCGCAGGCCGGCTGGTCCGCGCAGGCCTTGAAGAGGCCGTCGAAGCCCTGCCGGGCGCTGCTCCAGGTGGCGGCCGGCCCGGCCTTGGACGGCGGCAGGATGCCGTCGAGGCCCACCGAGCGGAGTCCGGCGGGGTGCAGGCGCATGGAGACCAGGGCCAGGTGCGTGCCGTAGGAGATCCCGTACAGGTTCCACTGCCTGATGCCCAGCGCGGTGCGCAGGTCCTCGTAGTCGGCCGCGCTCTCGGTGTCGTTGTAGGCGGCGAGGTCGATTCCGCGGGCCGCCAGCCGGTCGCGGCAGGCCCGCGTGGCGGCGACGTGCAGGCGTTCGGTGGAGGGGGCGTCGTAGACGAGGCCGACGGCGCGCGCGTTGAACTCGTCGATGTTGGGGCAGAGGGCATTCGGCTCGGCCGCGTACGTGCCGCGCTGGGACATGAAGATCACGTCACGGTCGCGGTTCAGCCCGCCGTCGATCGCCATCTTCGCCTCTCCGACCGCGTCGTCGCCGGGTCCGCCCGCGAGCCACACGATCGGGTCGGACTTCGGTGTCGCGGACGCGGCGGGCACGATCGCGACGCCGAGCCTGATCGTCCGGCCGCCCGGCTTGGCGCGGTTCACGGGCACGGTGAGGGTTCCGCAGCGGGCCCCCTGGAGCGCCTCGACGGGTTCCGGCGTCCTGGGGCAGGGGCCCGGCGCGTAGTGGGCGTCGCCCACCGTCCGGGCGACCGTGCCGATGGCCGGTCCGGGCGTCTGCTGCTGTGCGGTCGCGGGCGCCGCGAGCAGACCGAGGACGAGGACCGCGGTCCCCGCCGCGGCCGGCCTGGCGCGCGGCCGCCGTACGTGCGGCCGTCGTACGTGTGGGCGTGGCATCTGCCCTCCCGGTCACTTCGGGGTGATGGTGAACGGTTCCCAGCGCAGGCCCGCCACGCAGCCGGTGTCGGGCGCGGCCGGGCGGGTGAGGAAGGACGCCAGGACGTGTTGGGCGCACGGCGACTGCGGAACCACCCAGTGCCCGATGCCGGGAACGCGCACGGTGGTCGAGCGGGGCAGCGTACGGGCCGTCTTCCGCGCCCAGCTCGCGCCGGTCTTCATGTCGAACGTCCCGTTGAGGAAGAGCGTCGGCACGGTGCTCACCGGGGGGACCCGCGTCGTGGCGGTGCGGTCCGGGACGTTCCAGATTCGGCAGGCCTGCTCCTGGAACGCGAGTTGCGGTGCCTGGGCCAGGACCTGGTCCGGCCAGTCGGGGAAGGCCTCGCGGCCCGCCTTCAGCACGTCGGACGCCGAGTGGCCTGGCACCCACTCGGCGCACACCACCGACTGGGTCAGACCGTGGGCGGTCCGGCCGATGACCGGGACCGAGCCGGCGGCGCGGGCACGGGCGAAGCGCTGCGGGTTCCCGCGGCCGAGTTCGTCGATCGCCGCCGGGACGTCTGCGAGCGGGATCGCCTTGGCGACGAGCAGGTTCACCAGCGCGCCGCCGTCGAGGACGACCTGCACCGGTTCTCCGCCCTGCGGCGGCCGGACGTCCAGCGTCAGCGGGTGCGCCTGCAGCGTGCGCACCCGCTCGTTCAGGGTGCCGGCGAGGTCCGGGTATCGGCTCTCGCAGCGGGGCTCCGCCGCGCAGGCCGCGTAGAGGTGGTCGAGACCCTCCCGGGCGCCGGCCCAGCCGAAGGGCAGGGAGACGTACTGGGGAGGGGCGGCGGAGTCGAACGCCGCCGCGCGGATCCCCTGGGGGTGCAGGCGCAGGTAGGTCATGGCCAGGCCGCTGCCGTAGGAGTGGCCGTATACGTTCCACTGCTTGATGCCGAGCGCTGTGCGCAGGTCGGCGAAGTCGGCGGCGTTCTCGATGCTGTTGTAGGCACCCAGGTCGGTTCCGTCGGCCGTGAGGCGGTCCCGGCACCTCTTCACCGCGTCGAGCATGAGCCGCTGTGTCCGCGGCGCGTACGAGGGGAGGCCGACGGACGTGGCGTTGAAGCGGTCCAGCTCCGGGCAGGCGAGGTGGGGCTCGTCGTAGAGGTTGCCGCGCTGGGCCATGACGATCAGTTCGCGGTCCCGGTTCAGGCCGGAGGACACGAGGTACGGGATGTCGTCGAAGACGTCCCCACCGGGACCGCCCGCCATGAAGACCACGGGGTCCTGGGCGGCCGGCTTCGCGGAGGCGGCCGGGATGACCGCCACGGCCAGCCGGATGGTCCGGCCGGCGGGGTGCGCACGGTTCTCGGGGACCTCCAGGACGCCGCACCGGGCGGTGGCCAGCGCTTCGATCGGCTCGGGCGGCTTGGGGCAGGGGCCCGGTACGAAGCGGGGCGGCGCGGGGGCGGGCTGTCCGGTGCCGACGGCGGTACCGGGGTGTGGGGGTGCGGCACCCGCCGCCGGGGTGGGGCCGAGGGCTGCCAGGAGGGCCAGGACGGCTCCGGCGGGTGCGACGCCGTTGCGGAATCTGTGCTGTGCCATGGGAGACCCGTCCCTCTGCCGCTCGACAGATGCCCCGCCGACGGATGCCGCGGCGTGCGGGGGAACGCACGTAATCCACGCTAGTGGGTGATCCCCGTACCTGCACCTGCACCTGCACCTGCATCCGGGGCCTACGGTGACGCCCCGGTCGCAGTCGAACTCTTACAAACCTCTTAGAGGTGCTCCCTACTGTCAGCGCCCATGACGACCCGACGGATTTCCACCATGATCGGCGTTCTCCTCGCCTCATCCCTGGCGCCGGCTGCCGTGCTCACGCCGACGGCCACCGCCGCTCCCGCCGGCCACGGCGGCGCCGTGAGAAGAGCCGTTGCCCCGGCCCCGGCCCCGGCGCAGTACTTGTACTCCTCCATCGGAGACTTCGACACCGACGTCAAGCCCCTGATCGACCGTCCCGACATCGCGGGCGTGCAGGTGGTCGTGCCGTGGAAGGCGCTGGAACAGCAGAAGGGCCAGTACGACTTCTCCGCCATCGAGGAGACCCTGGACCACCTCCAGGCGCGGGGCAAGAAGCTGTTCGTCCAGGTCCAGGACCGCTTCTTCAGCGCCCCCACCCGGCTCCCGGACTACCTGCTCACGGATCCGGTGTACGCCGGCGGAGCCGCGGTCACCACCAACGAGAGCGGACTCGGGCCCGGTGAGGCGGGGGCCGTCGCCGCCCAGTGGAACCCAGAGGTACGCCACCGCTTCCAGAGCCTGCTCAAGGCGCTCGCCGAGCGTTTCGACGGGCGGCTCGCGGGAGTCAACCTCCCCGAGACGGCCACGCAGGTGGATCTGGCCAAGGACCACAGCGGCTACACCGACGCGTCCTATTTCCAGGCCGAGCTCGACAACATGGCCTTCGGTGCCAAGGTCTTCAAGCGGACGCAGTTCATCCAGTACGTGAACTTCTGGCCCGGTGAGTGGAACAACGACCACGGCTACATGCGGAAGACCTTCGAGTTCGCCAAGGCGCACGGCGTGGGCCTGGGCGGTCCCGACGTACTGCCGAACCGGCCGGCCCAGATGGAGAACTCCTACCCCTTCTTCCAGGACTACCGGGGGCGGCTCCCGATGGTCGCGATGGCGGTGCAGGAGCCGGACTTCGAATACACCAACCCGGCGACCGGCAAGCCCTACACCAAGGAGGAGTTCGTCGACTTCGGCGGCCGGTCCCTGGGCGCGGACGTGATGTTCTGGGCGACCAGCGCACCCTGGCTGCACCAGCCCGCGTCCTGACACACTCGCTGCGCGTACGGGGTCGGCGTCCTGCCTCTGCCGCAGGGGCCGTCGAGTTCAGACGATCACCGCGCCACCGTCGTCCAGGGGCCGACCCCGAGCTTCCCCGTGTTCCCGAGGTCGACGGGCGCCGTCAGCCGCAGCCGCAGTCGCGGCGCGCCCGGCTTCGGGGCCAGGTCCACGACCCACCCCTCAACGGCGGGCGCGCTCGCTTCGGTGACCAGGTTCCGCCACAGCAGCGCCACCGAAGCGGCCTCGCCGGGGGCCAGCGTCACCGGCTGCGGCGTCGCGTCGAGGCCGGTCGAGGAGGCGATCCCGTTCGACCCCTGGCCCACGGACACCTCCATCGGGCGGTCCTGCCCGTCGAGCAGCCGCAGCTCCGGGTAGCCCCGCAGTACGTATGGCTCCGCACCGCAGTTGACCAGCCGCAGCCCGGCCACCCGCAGCCCCATCGCCGCGTCCCCGGCGTCCTCCAGCAGCCGCACCCCGCCCTCGGGGCAGGGGTCGGGCGCCGCCGGAGCGGTACGGGCACCGCTCGGCCAGTCCCGCTGCGGCTCGGCCCCCATCGAGCTCACCTGCGCCCCGCACCCCGCCAACACCCCTGCCAGCAGGACCACTACCGGCCCGGTACACGCCCGCCTCATCACGTTCCCCATCCCCCGACCCTATGCGCCCGCCCGCTGTGACCCCGGCGGCGGCTCAGGGCAGGCCCACCAGACCCCAACCGCGCCCGGCGGCCTCCGCCGTCACGTCGCTCCATTCACGCAGCAGCGCGATGAAGCCCTCGAAGGTCTCCGGGCGTCCCACCCAGCCCTCGCACTCGGCGGCGAACGGCCCGCGCAGTTCCTCAAGGCGTGGTTCCACGTGCTTCCAGGCGCGGACCTTGCCGGGTGCCGCGTCCGGCGGGCACACCAAGAGGATGCGCGGGTCCCAGCGGGTGCGGGCGGCCGGGAAAAACCCTCCGCCTCCGTCCAACGCCGGGTCCCGGTCCGGATCCTCGTCCCAGAGCAGGCCGCCGAGGAAGGTGTCCATCGCCTCGCGCAGAGCCGCGTCGACGAGCGGCCGCATGTCAGCCCAGCCGTCGCCCGCCCACACATGGGGACGATAGGAGCCGTTGGTGGTGAAGAAGACGTACTGGGCGCACCAGCGCTGCTCCCCGTCCGGCGGCCAGAGCCACCCTGGGGGCGCCGTCCCAGAGGTCGTCCGCTTCGTAGCGTCCCCAGGGCCAGGCCGTGTCCTCCAACGCGCCGATCCGCTCCTCGACCGGGAGGGCGCCCAGCCGCTTCCAGTCGACCATGAACGTATTGAGATCCAGACCCATCCCCGCAGCATAGGCATGCCGCGCCCGGCTGCTTCAGCCGTTTTCGGCGCCCGGTGTCCCCCGCCACGTCGCGACGCCGGCCAGGAAGACCGCGCACAGGCCCAGCGCGGCTGCCCAGAACAGGAAGCGGGGCCCCTGGGCGGCGATCAAGGCGCCGCCGATGGCCAGTCCCAGCGGTTCCACGCCGAACGAGAGGGTCCGGAAGGCGCTGTTGACGCGGCCCTGGAGGTGGTCCGGTGTGGCCGACAGCCGGTAGGTCACCAGGGACACCGCGAAGATCGGCCACAGCAGGTTTGTCACCATGACCCCGGCGGCGAGGAGGACGATCGAGGGTGCGACGGCCATCAGGGCTGCCGCGGCAGCCCACAGAGCCACCGAGCCCAGTGCCATGGTGCGCAGGCTGATGCGCTCGCGCAGCCATGAGGCGGCCAAGGCGCTGACCACCGTGCCGAGGCCGACGGCGGCGAGGACGAGACCGATCAGCCCGGCGTTGAGGCCGAGGTCCTCGGTGGCGAGGACGATGGTGGCAAGGTTGAGCGGCGCCTGGAGGAAGTTGACCAAGGTGATCATCACCATGAGCAGCCGCAGCAGACGGTGCCCCCAGAGGAAGCACATCCCCTCCTTCAGGTCCGCTCTCACGGAGCGCCGGCCGCCGGCCGGCCGCTCGTCTTGGAACGATTTCCGTACGAAGAGCAGCGAGGCCCCGGAGAGCAGGTAGGTGACGGCGTCGGCGGCGTAGCTGTAGACGGCGCCGAGCGTGGAGTTCCTGGCCAGTCCGATCAGCGCCCCGGAGAGGGCGGTTCCGCCGACGCCGGCGGCGGAGTCGGCCACCTCGTTGAGGGCGTTGGCGGAGGCCAGTTGCTCCTGGGGGACCAGCTTCGACAGGGCGGACAGGTGGGAGACGGCCGAGAAGACGTGCCCGACGCCTTCCAGGAAGGCGACCGCCGCCAGGTGCGCGACCGTCAGGCTGCCGAACGCGTAGGCGAGCGGGATCGTCGTCAGCGCGGCGAAGCGGCCCACGTCCGCGGTGATCATGACGCGGCGGCGGTCCCACCGGTCGATGAACACACCGGCCAGGAGGTTGAGCAGCAGGTAGGGGGCGAGCCGGGCGGCGCCCACGAGGCCGGCCATGGTGGGCGAGCCGGAGAGGCCGAGCGCGAGGATCGGAACGGCCAGGTTCGAGAGCGCCGTGCCCAGCGACGAGACGGTGAACCCGCCCCAGACGATCATGAAATCGCGGTTCGTCAGGAGCCCCCGCCCACGGCGCCGGGGCATCGCGGCCGCCGCCGCCGTCGGCAGGAGTTCCGGCTCCTCGACCCCTCGGACGATGTCTGGCCTCGTCACCAGCGGACGCCGGTGAAGTCGACCGGCCGGGGGCGCGAGCGCCGTGTGCGTTCCGCCATCGCGGTCAACCGCCGGGACATCTCGTCGGCGGGCAGCCGGCGCCGGTCGCCGTGGCCCGGCAGGACCCATTCGAAGCGGATCCGTCCGGCCGTCCGGGCCAGCGAGGCGGCCAACTCCTCGATGGAGTACCAGACCACGCTCTCCGCCACTTCCAGATCCCCGGTGGTGCGGGACCAGTAGAAGCTGTCCCCGCTGAAGCAGTACCGGTCGTCCGCGAGGTAGAGCACGCTGCCCTGAGTGTGGCCGGGCAGCGGGTGGACGGTCACCCCCTCACCGATCTCCATGGGCTCGACGCCCCGGATCACCTGGTCCGCGTCCGGCGCCGCGTCGAGGTCGCCCTCGTGGATCCACAGCCGGGCACCGAAGTGGTCCGCGTAGCGGCGGCCGTGCGCGGCGTGGTCGCGGTGGGTGAGCAGCACATCGGAGACCGGGCCCACTGCTGCGTAGCGCTCGGCGAGTCCACTGCTCCAGCGCGGCGTGTCGATCATCATGACCGTGCCGGAGGGTCGCTTGAGCAGGTAGGAATTGGCCCCGGCCGTGCGCTGTGAGTTGTGACCGCACAGCAGTACGCCACTGTCCAGGGCCATCGGAAAGGGATCGAGCCGCTGGTCGGGTTGCCCGGAGGCGGGGCGGATCGAGCGGGTGGGGCAGGCGAAGACGGCCGCGTGTAAGTGCCGCGTCTCCTCTTCGTCGCGCGGCGGGCGCAGGATCCGGGACTTTCCGTCCGCCTCGACGATCAGGTCGGGCGCGAGTTGCCGTGCGACGTCGCAGTTGGTGCAACGGTCGTCCACGTACCAGTCGTCCATGACAGGTCTCCTCACGAGGGGGGATGGACCGGCCCCCGGTCGGGGCCGCCTCTCAGGGATACCCCACCCGCGGCCGGAAGCGTAGGACGTGTCGGGCTTGTACTTTCGGGCCCGACGCGTTCTCTGCGCATCGCCGACGGCACCGCGCCGACGGGGGCTTGGCTTCGGAGGTCGCTCACCCGGCAGAGGGAGGGGGATCGTTCCGGCGGGTGACGTCGCCTCGCCGGGGGCGCGCCACCTTTGGGACATGACCAGTGAGGAACAGATGGCGCGGGCGCCGTGGAGCGCCTGGTGGCAGAGGTGGCCGCGCTGGGTGGTCTGGGCGACGGTGTTCTGGGCGGTGCTGTACGCCGGTTTCGGCCTGGTGTGCGCGCTGAGCGGGAGCTCCTCGCTCTACGGCGGCCGTGACGGACTCGCGTGGGTGGTCGCGGCCGTGGGCGTACTCGCGATGTCGGCCAGTGGTGCGGTGGTCCTGTACGGGCCACGGCCGGCCTTGCGGGTGCTGCTCCGGGCGGTGTGCGGGCTGGCCGGGATCTCCGCGTTCAGCCTGCTGATGGATGTGATCACGCTGGTGCTCGGCCAGGGAGTGGACAGCCCGGCCTCCACCGCGAACAGGGCCCTGGCAGCGGTCGGGGCGCTCCTGCTCGCGGCCACGGCCCGGTCCGGGAGCCGGCCCGCCGGGAGCACCGTGCGAGCGCCGTCCGCCGGGTCGCGGCCCGTGCTGCTCGCCGCCTGGGCGGGGACGCTGGCCTTCGTTCCGTATGCGGCGATGAAGCTCGTCTGGGCGTCCGGTGGAACGTTCGCGGGGATCACCGGTCGGGAGGTGCTCGAAGCCTCGGAGCGGAACGGGGCCTCGGGGGCCTTCCTCGCCCTGGAATCCCGGGGCCTCGATCCCACCGCACTCCTGGCCGCCCTCGGTGTCTTCCTGCTCTGGGGCCTGGTCCGCCCGTGGGGGCAGGTCTTCCCGCCATGGACCCTGTTCCTGCGCGGCCGGCGCGTGCCGCGCTGGCTCCCGCTCGCGCCGGCCCTGCTCGGGGCCGCCACGCTCGCCCCGTACGGCGTGGTGGGGGCCGGGTACCTGGCCCTGGCCACGGCCGGTGTGGTGACGATGCCGCGCGGCGACTTCCACTCCGTGGGCGACGCACTGCTGGTCGGCTGGACGGGGGTGGCCTCGTTCGCCGTTTACGGGATCGCCCTGACGATCGCGGCTCGCTCGTACTGGCTCCGGACGCGGCCCGCTTGCCGGACCGGGGTCAGCCCGGGGTGAGCGTCGCGATGCCCAGACCGCTGCGCGCAGGCGGCGGGGTCATCGGGCGGCGGCGGTGTGCGCGAACAGCCGACCGTATCCGGTGATGCCGGTGCCTGAGGTTCCGGCGGCGAGGAGGGCGGCCCACAGGAGGGCCTGGTTGGCCGTCAGTACCGGGCGGCCCAGGGTGCGCTCCATGGATTCCACCGCTCCGACGGCACGGAAGCCGTTGCCGCCGACGACCACGGCTTCGGCTTCCTCCGGTACGTGGGCGGTGACCCAGTCGTGCAGTTCGGCGGGGCGGATCAGCCGCTGTCCGCTGGGGAGGGAGCAAGCCGCGGCGTACACGACGTCGAAGCCCGCGGCTTCGTAGTAGGCGCGGCCGAGACCGTTCAGTTCGGCGCTGAACCAGGGCGGGTCCACCAGGGCGACGCGGTGCGCGCTCAGGACGCGCAGCGCCCGCGCCGTCGCGGAGCAGGGGGCGACGGCCGGCAGGCCGTGCGCCCGCGCGGACAGCCGCTCCAGCATCGCCGCCTCGGCCCCGGCCCCGATCACGTACGCCGAGCTGGTGAACGCGAACGCGATCACGTCCACGGGCGCCGCCGCCAGCAGCTCCGCCGCGTCATCGACGTGGGGAGGCTCGGCGAAGGCGCGTACGGGGGCGAGCGGGATCGTGGCATCCATCGCACCGCCCGGCCGCATCGCCCCGAAGGGGACCCTGGCCGCGTGCACACCGACGTCCGCCGGTGCCATCGCCCGCAGCTCCGACTCCGGTCCCACGTCCGCGTGCGGAGTGAGCACCCCGATCCGCACCCGCGTGTCCCAGCCATCAGGTCGGTACATCCCGTCGGCCCTTCCCTCCGCCGCTCCCGGCAGCACGGCTCGTCCGGCCCATCATGCCCCCGGCGCCCGACAACCCCGGGGAACCACCGCGGGGACACTCCCCGGCCTGTCGGCGTACGAGACCTCAGGGCCGCTTCATCGGGACGGGCCGCAGGGTGGGCCAGCGGGCGAGCATGTGGTGGCGCATCGCGGTGGTGAGACCGCTCACGCCGCTGAGCGAGGGGTGGCCGGCGGTCAGGTGGCTCACGACGCCGAGGCGGTGGACGAGGCGTTGCCGGGCCGTCACCGTGCCCCATTTCCAGTCCTGGGCCGGGATCCGGGCCAGGTGGTCCGCGCTTTCCCGGTGGGCCCGTTGGACCAGCGCGTCGCCCCGGAGCAGCCAGCCGGCGCACGCGTCGGCGAGGCCGTCCGGGGTGTCGGAACCGGCCGCGGTGCGCCACGCCGTGCGGTAGGCGAGCTCCGCCCGTTCCAGGAGCGGTGGAGCCGCCGAAGTGACGCACCAGCAGGTCGGGAAGCCGATGCGCAGATAGGCGAGTTCCATCAGGCCGCTGCCCAGGGACGCCTGCTCGAAGTCGATGAAGCGGATTCCCGTGGCGGTGTGGAGGTCGTTTCCGGGGCAGGGGTCCCCGTGGAGGAGGGCATGACCGGGTGCCTGGTCGAGCCGGTTCACGAGGGCGGCGAGTTCGTCGGGAACGCCCGGCGCGACCGGGACGTTGAGGGCCTCGGCCAGTCCGAGGAAGGAGGCGGTGTCGGCCTGGTTCGGGCCCCGCCATCGGGGAAGCGTCCCCGCGTCCTCGGGGCGGCCGGTGGCGTGCAGGCGGGCCAGGGCGGCCGCGTAGTCGACGATCCAGTCGTCGGCCGGGCGTCGGTGTTCCAGGTGCTCCAGCACCAGCACGCGCGCGTCGGGATCGATGGCCAGCAGCGCGGGTACGACAGGCGTTTCGGCGCGGACGGCGAGCCGCAGGGCGGCCACCTCGCGGGCGTAGCGGTCATCGGCATCGGGGCCGTCGACGAGCTGCTTCACCACCACCGAGCTGGCCGGCAGCTCCACCCGCCACACACGTGAGCGCGGGCTGCTGCCCAGTCGGCGGGAACGCCGGGGCGATCCCAACTCGGCCCGTAACCCGTCCCCGAACGGCAGTCGCGACCACATGCGCGCATCCTTCCACGGGGCCGCCTGACGGCGCCTTCGCATTTCGCTCCGCCGGGGGGCGCGGGCCCGCGTGCGCCGTCAGGCAGGGCGACCGCCCCTACGCGTCGGCGGTACGGGCCCCCGCCGACCGGCGGCCCAGGACCGGCTCCGCGACCGTGCGGGCCAGCGGGCACAGGGTCTGGCCGTGCCGGGCGAAGAGGGCGTCGCGGGAGTCGAAGCGGCCGAGGTCGGTCAGGACGTACGCCGAAAGGTCGCAGGCGGCGGCGTCGGCGGGGCAGAGGGGGGCCGCCGCCCCGTCGCCGTCCCAGTCGATGGTGGTACGGGAGAGCGCCTCGAAGAGGGTTTCGGAGCCCGCGTTGCTGAAGCCGCCCCCCGCGCCGCCGGGCGGGCCGAAGAGCTCCGAGGCGCCCAGCCACGCCGGGGCCCCGTCCCCCGAGGTCACCTGGAACTCGGGCCACGCCAGGAGCACCTGGTCCGGGACGAGGGGCCGCAGCCTCGGGAACCGGGGGTACCAGAACGTACCGTCCACCAGCAGGCCGCGTACCCGGGTGGCCGTGCCGGTCGCCCGCGCCACGGCCTCCAGCACGGCCAGCCGCTGGCTGCACGAGCCCCGCCCGCGCCGCAGCACCTCCGATACGGGCCGCTCGTCCTGGACGGAGTAGACGGGCCGTAGCGTGGCGGCGATCCAGCCGTGCACCCGGCGCAGGGACTCGACGGAGGCCGGGCCCGCGGGCAGTTCGAGGCTCCGTACGAGCGCGTCGACGCGGGGATCGTGCCAGTCGAGGATCCGGGTGGGCGCCGCGCTGCCCGCGACGGCCGCGGGCGCCGGTGCGGTGGTGGCCGTACGGATACGGCCGCGCGGCCGCAGGAGCGAGCTGGTCATGGCCGCGGTCCTTCCCTCGGGGCTGGGGAGCTGGTGGCCCGTATCGTGGCACACGACCTGAACGTGTTCACTTCCAGGGGGGGGTGCCGATCCCTCCCCCGGTCGACCCCGGTCGGCCCGTCCGCCAGCCGGCCCGTCCGTCAGTCGGCCCGTCCGTCAGCCGGCCTGGCCGGCGAGGTCGCGTACGTCGAACAGGGGCAGGACGCCCGTGATGTCCAGCAGCCGCTCCACGAACTCCGGCAGCGGGCCGCCCAGCACCAGTCGGCGTCCGGCGCGCAGGCGCAGCAGGGTGCTGAGGAACGAGGAGTCGGCGAAGGTGACCCGGGTCAGGTCGAGGATCAGGACCTCGGCCGGCCCCGCCTCCACGGCGCAGGCCGCCTCCAGGGCGCCGACCGTGTCGAGGTCGAATTCGCCCGCACAGACGACCACGCAGTGGCCGCCCTCCTGCCGCCCGACCGTGACCCGCGCTGCTGCTTCCATACTGTTCTCCCGCCCGATGGTGAGCACCGGGCACGTCCCGACCCTGCCGACCGTACGGCCTTTCGACCCCGAAAGACACCGCACCCCGCCGCCGGGAGACGGGGCGCCGGAACGGCGGGTACCGCCGCCGCCCTGACGCGCCCCACCTGGCGATCAGGTCCCCGTTCACCATCCACCCGTCGGCCACAACGTCTCACCTGCGGCTTTACGAGCGCAATGCTTGGCTTTGTCAACTTTTTATCCCCCTCCGCCCTTTTTGATTTGCCTGGAGCAACCATCTTTTCCTACGGTTGCCTAAAGCAACTAGCTAGGAGGGTGTGATGGCCGGGCCCGCACAGTACGAAGAACTGGCCCGCGAGCTCAGCGCCATCGGTGCCGTCAAGAGGGAGATGGGGCGGATCCTGCCGCACGACTGTCCCGCGGCCTCGGCGGCCGTCCTGACGCTCCTCGGCAGGCACGGCGCCATGCGGATGAGCAGGCTGTCCGAGCTGCTCTCCGTCGACATGTCGGTGACCAGCCGCCATGTCGCGCACCTCGCCGACCGGGGCTGGGTCGAGCGTTCGCCCGACCCCGCCGACAGGCGCTCGCGCATCCTCCGCCTCACGCCGTCCGGCCAGGACCAGCTCGACGAGCTCTCCCGGCGCACGTCGGCCCTCCTCGCCGACCGGCTGAGCGACTGGACCGACGACGAGGTGGGCCGGCTCGTACGGCTCATGGGCCGGCTGCGCGAGAGCTTCGGCGACGGCCGGCCACACCCCCCGCGGCACCCGTACACGGCAGAACCGATCACCCGAACACCCGCATGAAGAACGTTAGGAAGCCCATGGCAACGACCACACCAACCGGTGTGCGGGGCTCACACGCCAAGCACGGAGGCGGCGGCGACACCGCCGCGCCCATGACCCACCGGCAGATCATGGAGGCCCTCTCCGGGCTGCTGCTGGGCATGTTCGTCGCGATCCTGTCCTCCACGATCGTCTCCAACGCCCTGCCCCACATCATCGGCGACCTGGGCGGCGGCCAGTCCGCCTACACCTGGGTCGTCACGGCGGCCCTGCTCTCCATGACCGCGACCACGCCCCTGTGGGGCAAGCTGTCCGATCTGTACAGCAAGAAGGCGCTCGTCCAGATAGCACTCGTCATCTACGTCCTGGGCTCGGCCGCGGCCGGCCTCTCGCAGAACGCCGGGATGCTGATCGCCTGCCGCGTCGTGCAGGGCATCGGCGTCGGCGGCCTCTCCGCCCTCGCCCAGATCGTGATGGCCGCGATGATCTCCCCGCGCGAGCGCGGGCGTTACTCCGGCTACCTCGGCGCCGTGTTCGCCGTCGCCACCGTCGGCGGCCCGCTCCTCGGCGGCGTCATCACCGACACCGACTGGCTCGGCTGGCGCTGGTGCTTCTACGTCGGTGTGCCCTTCGCCGTCATCGCGCTCATCGTCCTGCAGAAGACCCTCCACCTCCCCGTCGTCAAGCGCGAGGTCAAGGTCGACTGGGGCGGAGCCTTCTTCATCTCGGCCGCCGTCTCGCTGCTGCTGATCTGGGTCACCTTCGCCGGTGACAAGTACGACTGGATGTCGTGGCAGACCTGCGCCATGGTCGGCGGATCGATCGCGCTCGGCCTGCTGTTCCTGCTCGTCGAGAGCAGGGCCGCCGAGCCGATCATCCCGCTGCGCCTCTTCCGCAACCGCACCATCGCCCTGTCGTCGATCGCCTCGCTCTTCGTCGGCGTCGCGATGTTCACCGGCACGGTCTTCTTCAGCCAGTACTTCCAGCTGGCCCGGGACAAGTCCCCGACCATGTCGGGCGTCATGACCATCCCGATGATCGGCGGCCTGTTCATCTCGTCGACCGTCTCCGGCCAGGTCATCACCAAGACCGGCCGCTGGAAGGCGTGGCTGCTCAGCGGCGGTGTGCTGGTGACCGCCGGACTGGGCCTGCTGGGCACGATCCGCTACGACACCGAGTACTGGCACATCGCGATCTTCATGGCGCTCCTGGGCCTCGGCATCGGCATGATGATGCAGAACCTGGTGCTGTGCACGCAGAACCAGGTGGCCCCCTCCGACCTCGGTTCGGCCAGCTCCACGGTGACCTTCTTCCGGTCCCTCGGCGGCGCGATGGGCGTCTCCGCGCTCGGCGCGGTCATGGCCAACCGGATCACCCACTACGCCAAGGACGGCCTCACCACCCTCGACCCGAAGTACCAGGCCGCCGCGGCCGCTTCGAGCTCCGGCAGCAGCATCCCGGACATGAACAGCCTGCCCGCTCCGCTGCGCACCGTCATGGAGAGCGCCTACGGTCACGGCATCGCGGACGTGTTCCTGATCGCCGCGCCGCTGGCGCTGATCGCCTTCCTCGTCACGATCTTCATCAAGGAGGTCCCGCTGCGGACCTCGGGCGGTCTGGCGCGGGCGGCACAGGCCGACGAGCCCGCCGCGACGGCCGCCGTCGCGGTCCCGCGGGCCAGGGAGGCCGCCGGGGCGGACGACGCCACGGTCACCGCGAGCACGTCCCCGAGCGAAGGGTCCGGCCCCATGAACGGTGGTACTCCGGTGCACGGCCACGTGCGCGGCGCGGAGAACGCGCCCGTGCCGCGGGCGGCGGTGACCCTGATCTCCCTCGCGGGGCGCCAGCTCGGCCGGTCGGTCGCGCAGGCCGACGGCTCGTACGCGGTCGAGGCGCCGGGCACCGGCTCGTACGTACTGATCGCCTCCGCCGACGGCTTCCAGCCGCAGGCCTCGACGATCGTCGTCAACGATGAGCCCCTCGCCTACGACATCCTGCTCAGCGGGACGAGCGGCCTCAGCGTCCTCGTACGGGCCGCCGGGACCGGCACCCCCGTCGAGGCGGCGATGGTCATCGTGACCGACGTACGGGGTGACGTCCTGGCCACCGGGACCACCGGCCCCGAGGGCGAGTTCACCTTCGGCGACCTGGTGCCGGGCGCCGTGACGGTCGCGGTGAACGCCCCCGCCCACCGCCCGGCCGCGCTGCCCGTCGAGATCGGCGGCACCGGTGTCACCCGGGTCGAGGTCGAACTCGGCGCGGGCGCGCGGGTCCAGGGCGTCGTCCGGGCGCCGGCCGGTCCGCTCGGTGACGCGCGGGTCACCCTCCTCGACGCCGCCGGGAACGTCGTCGGCACGGCCAGGACCGGCGAGGACGGCGCGTACGCCTTCGCCGACCTGGGCGTCGGCCAGTACACCGTCATCGCGACGGGGTACCCGCCGGTGGCCACGACGCTCACGCTGGACGGTCCGGGCGTCGACGGACACGACATCACGCTCGCCCACCCCGGCGAGTGACCGCCCACCGGCCCGCGGGGCGCGCCCCGGATGACGGGGCGCCCCGCGGGCCGGTGCGGTTCCGGGCCCGACCCGGCCGTCCGGCCGGTTCCGGGCCGTTCGGCACGATCATGGAAACACCTCGCAGGGAGACAACGGGATGGCACTGACCGCACGGATCCGCACGCGTGACGGATGGGCCGTGTCGCACGCGGTCGTCACGGTGACCGACATGACGGGCACGCAGGTCGTACGCGCCGAAGCCGACGGCGAGGGGGTCGTGCGAGACGCGACCTCGCTGGCGCCGGGGGCGTACACGGTGATCGTCACGGCGGTCGGCTACGCGCCCACCGCGTCCAGCGCGCTGGTGACGGCGAGCGGACGCGCCGAGGTCGGCAACGTGGTCCTGGCCCGTCAGGGCGGCGCCGAGCTGCCGCCGCCGGGTCCCTGGACGATCGACCCGGCCCACTCGTCCGTGGGCGCCGTCGCGCAGCACCTGGGCATCTCCAGCGTGCACGGGCGGTTCACCGCGTTCGCGGGGCGGATCGACATCGACCCCCGGGACGTGTCCGGGTCCCGCGTCGAGGCGGTGATCACCTCGGCTTCCATAGACACCGGCAACGCGATGCGCGACGGCCACCTGAAGTCGGCGGACTTCCTGGACGTGGAGACGTATCCGGAGATCACCTACCGCTCGACCGGGCTGACCCCGGCCGGCTCCGACCGCTGGGCCGTGCACGGCGAACTGACCCTGCGCGGGGTCGTCCGCCCCGTCGACCTGGACCTGGCCTACCTCGGCACCGGGGCCGACCCCTGGGGCGGGACGCGGGCGGCCTTCCGCGCGCGTGCGGAGCTGCGCCGCGAGGACTTCGCCATGAACTACAACCAGGTGGTCCAGGCGGGCATCGCCGCCATCGGCGCCACCCTGAGGGTGGAACTGGACATCCAGGCGGTCCAGGGGGACTCGCTACCGGGGTGACGGGTGGTGGGCGCGGGCCTCGGCGGTGGTCTTCAGGTCGCTGAGCCATCCTTCGAGCCCCTGGCGGAGGAGGGCCGTCGCGGTGGGTACGTCAGCGTCGACCTGGGGGCCGGTGTGGGTTTCCTCGGTGCTCACCCGGACGCCGCCGGGGGTCTCGGTGAAGTTCCAGACGTGGACGCCGTCGATGTGCAGCCCGTCGCCGGTCGCCGGGCCCGTCCAGCGGATGCAGGAGTGGTGCCGGAGCTGCCGGACGGTCGAGGTGATCTCCAGGCTGGTGGCCGGGGTCGGGTTGGGGGGTACGGGGGTCGTCCACCGGAAGGCCGAGCCCGGGCGCAGGGGGCCGTGGTCGAGGCGTTCCGCGGTCGTGACGGGGCCCTGCCAGGACGGCCAGCGCGCGATGTCGGTCTGCAGCTTCCAGATGGTGCCGAGCGGGGCGTCGATGAGGACCTCGCTCCGGTAGCGGACGCGGGCGTCGGGGTCGACTCCGGTCCCGCGGCAGGTGAGGGACGGGGCGGGGCGGGTGCCGGCGGCGGCGGGCAAGGCGGTGGCGCCGAGGAGACCGGCGACGAGCGGGAGGGCGAACAGGGCGGTGCGGCGGCGGTGGCTGGACATGGGTTCCCCCTGGGTGATCGGTGGACTGGCCTTGCCGAACGGCAGAAGCCGGATCATTCGTTAGAGGCTATAACGTCAGTTACGTAAGAGGCAATGGGTCACGTGAGACCTTCTAACGAGAGCGTCACGCCCGGCCCGGCGCGGTGAAGCCGTGCGTCGTACGCCGGATGGTGGCGGCGAGGCGGGCAGCGGTGGCAGTCCATCGGGTCGCGCCGGAGGCTCGTACGTACGGAGAACGAGCACCGGCGCGAGGGAAGGACGGCAGCCCATGCCGCAGGCGGAGGAGAACGGCGTCACCGCGCAGCCGGGCGGACCGGAGGGTCAGGGCCCGAACGGACCGCACGGTCGGCGCCGAAGCCGGGCCGGTCGGCTGCGGACCGCGATCAGGAGCACCAATCTGCCGGCCGCCTTCCTGGTGCTGACGGTGATGATGGTGGCCCTGTGGCTCACGGGCATGCCGTTCCTGCAAGCCCTGACGCTGTCGACCGGGGTGAAGGTCGCGGTGGCCCTCCTCGAACTGCGTCGACGGCCCGGTCTTCCCGACGCCCCCTGATCCGACGGCTGGTCATCGTCGGTCCTCCGCAACGGCGTTGTCAGTGGTGGCGGCTAACTTTCGACGTGTTGCGAGAGCCGTTTCCCGACAGGAGTGACCGATGACCGAGAGCAGTGTTCAGCCCGCGCTGAGGGTGGTGCTGACCGATGTGAACGAGCGCGTCGTGGAGGCATGGCGGGCGGCGTTCGCGGACACGCCCGGCATCGAGATCCGGAGGGGTTCGATCCTCGACGAGGACGTCGACGCCTGGGTCACCCCCACGAACTCCCGGGGCCGGATGGACGGCGGGGTCGACGCCGCCATCAAGCGCCACCTCGGTTCCGGCATCCAGCTGCGCGTGCGGCGCGCGATCCGCGACCGGTTCGACGGTTCATTGCCGGTGGGCAGCGCGGTCTGCGTGCCCTCGGGAGCCACCGTCCCCCGGTACCTGATATCGACGCCGACCATGGTGGAGTCCGCGCAGAACGTGAGCGCCACGCTGAACGTGGCGCTGGCCTGCGCCGCCGCGTTCCAGGCCGTTCACCGGCAGAACCGGAAGGTGGCGGGCAGCATCCGTTCGGTGGCGCTGGTCGGGATGGGTGCGCAGACCGGCCGGGTCCCGGCCAGGGTGTGCGCGAACCTCATGTGGACCGGCTACACCCTCTTCCACGATCACTGGTTCGAGGACGACGACGCGTTGCGCGCCACGATCCTCACGCAGCTGGACGGCATCGAGAACGCCCCCGTCGACCAGCGGGTACGCATCGTCCCGCCGGCGGCCGTCACCCCCGGCCCGACCCCTGCCCCTGCCCCTGCCCCTGCCCCTGCCCCTGCCCCTGCCGCCACCCCGACGGATGAGAGCCCCTCCCCCGTGACCGACGCGAACGACCCCCTGGCGCTGGCCGAACTCTTCGACGGCGGCGGCGAGCCCTGGCTCCCGCTCCTGAAGCCCGTCATCGAGGGGCGGCCGGATGCCGCCCGCTTCATCGGGAAGGGCCGCGGTCCCGAGGTCGTCCCGGTCCGCGAGCTGACCTTCCAGGCCCTCAAGCCCAACCCGCCGCACAAGTGGAAAGTCGTCGCCTTCGGCCAGAACCCCTATCCGCGGCCGGAGAGCGCGACCGGCATCGCCATGTTCGACAACACCTTCTCCGACTGGAAGGACAGCCAGTTCGGCAGGGTCGTCAGCATCCGCTGCCTCATCAAGGCGGCGGCGATGTGGAAGTACGGCATAGTCAAGAAGACCCCCATCGCGGACGTCCGCGCGCTGTTGAAGGAGCGGGACACCGTCCAGCCGCCGGAGTGGTTCCAGGCGATGCTCACCCAGGGCGTGCTGCTGCTGAACGCCTCCCTCACCGCCAGCGGCGACGGGGCGATGGGGACCGACCGGCACACGGCGTTCTGGCGGCCCGTCGTCGAGCGGATCGTCGAGGAGATCCTCAAGGCCAAGCAGGACGCCGCCGAGGAGGACCGCGGGATCGTGTTCGCCTGGTGGGGAGCGCACGCCCGCGGCCTGAAGAGCGTCGTCCTGCGGCTCCAGCAGAAGTACCCGGACGTCGAGGTCCGCCACCTCGACCACGCGAACCCGGCGGCGCAGGGCGACCTCTTCTGCGAGGGCGACCACTTCGCCCTGGTGAACGAGGCCCTCGCGTCCCTGGGCACCGAGGTGATCGACTGGCTGCCGAGCAAGGGGTGGAACGAGGGGACGGCCGGCGGGGACGGCGGTGTCGCGGCGCGCATGGGTGCCTTCATCGAGTCGACCATGAACCTGCACCAGCTGTACCTGGAGCGGCTCACCGGCGTCAAGGACGAGGGCCTGGTCCTCCCCTCGATCACCGGGGTGTTCGACACCCCGGTGATGGCCTTCGAGGAGGCCCTCGCGCCGGTGGCCAAGGCGCTCTCCGGGCTCGCCGGACACATCGACCGGTCGCGCGACTTCGGCAAGCTGCGGGCCGACGAGACGCCCGGCAACAGCCTGTCCGCCGACGCGATCGCCGCGCTCCACCTCTATACCTGCGAGTCCGCGTTCTACCGGGAGATCAACGCCGTCCTGCGCTCCCCCGACCGGGGCCGGGTCACGCCCTATCTGCCGTACCTGCGGCTGCTGTTCTCGGCGGTGTCGAACCTGCCCGCACACACGCGCCCACTGTGGCGCGGTGTGTCGCTGGACCTGCGGTCGCAGTACCCGGTGGGCGGGACGGTGACCTGGTGGGGCGTCTCCTCGTGCACCTCCGAGCCGCACGTGGCCCGGTCCTTCCTGGGCAGCCGGGGCAAGCGGACGCTCTTCGAGGTGACGCCCGCCCGGGCGGTCGGGATCAGGAAGTTCTCCGCCTTCACCGGGGAGGAGGAGTACATCCTCACGCCGGGCACACAGCTCAAGGTGACGGACGTGAAGAGCGAGCGCGGCGGACTGTGCACGGTCAGGCTGACCGAAGTGGAGGCCGCCACCCCGGTGGTGTCCTGACGTGCCGTCGGGCCCGGACGAGCGGTGCGTACGCGACCGCTCCCGTCCGGGCCCGAGGCGGGCACCGGCGCGTCAGGCTCCGGCTCGGACCGGGCCGATGAGGGTGCCGGCGGTGACCTCGAAGCGGCCCTCGGCGAAGGAGGTGCCCGGGATCTCGCCCCCGGGGGCCCTGAGCGTGAACGACGCCTCGTCGGCCGGGGTGCCGTGCCCGTCGTTCGGAACCTGGATGTCGAAGTGGACGGGCCGGCCCGGCCCGAAGGTCACCGCGGTGTGCTGGTCTCCGTACCGGCCCGCCGTGATGTGGAGCGGTGCCCCGTGGTGCGTGAAGGCCACGCCGGTCGGGGAGCCGGCGAGGCGGCACGGCGCGTAGCCCTTCGGCGCGGTCAGCGTGACGCGGAAGTGGACGTGCCCGGCGCTGGCCTGGTCCGGCGCGATCGTCGCGAGGTGATTGGCGGGCCGGCAGGCCGACGGCGCGGCGGTGCCCGCCGTCGCGGCCCCCGCGGTCCCGGTGCTCGCGAGGGCCGCCAGAGCGACGGCGACGATGGTGGCGGACGTACGGCTGGTGCGCATGCTGCATCTCCCTGCGGGCCGACTGGTCACCCGGCGTTCCCCACGGAACGACGGGTCGGCGGGATACCTGCCCCGCGTGCCTTCAGGACAATGTCCCGAAACGCCGACAAAGCGCCCCGTCGGGATCCACGATCGCGGTGGGGGTGCTGGCGGCCACGGCTGCCGTGGCCGAGCGGCCGGGGTCCGACCATTCCCAGAGGTGGCGGGGGGCGGGGCGGCCGGCCTTCAGGAGGGCCTCGCGGCGGACCCACAGGCGGAGCAGGGCCGGCCCGGGGTCCGGGCGGGCTGCGGCTTCCCGGAGGTCCGCGTCGGGGAGCAGGCGGCGCAGGACGCGGAGGGGGCCGGGGCGGCGCGTCGAGGGTTCGACGTCGATGCCGATGGCGCCCGGGCCGACGGCCGCCGCGACCAGGCCGTCCGCGTGGCTGAGGCTGAGCCCCAGCCCCGGGTGGCCGGGCAGGTACGGGCGCCCGTGGCCGGCCCGTCCGCAGCCGGGGCAGAGCTGCCCCGGGACCGACGCGCTCAGGGGCAGTCCGGTGTGGCGGGCGACGCACAGCCGCAGCAGGAGCCGGGCCGCCACCACGTCGTCGCGGCGGCCCGGTACCCGTATCCCGGCGAGCCGTTCGTGTTCCCAGGGGGCGAGCAGCCCCTCGTGCAGCTCGCGGCGGGCCAGTACCTCCCGGGTGGTCGCCACCACGGCGATGGCGGGCATCGGCACGGCTCAGGGGGCGGCGCTCAGGAAGCGCTTCCGGACGTGGCCGAGGGTGCGGAAGTCGTCGATGGTGACCTCCTGGAGGTCGATGGTGCTGCCGGAGAGTTCCTCCAGGAGGTCGATGAACTCCAGGAAGTCCATCGAGTCGATGAGACGCGCTTCGATGAGGTCCTCATCGGCGTCGATCGGGCCGTCGAGTCCGGGGTTCTTCTCGTACAGCCACGTGGTGATGCGTTCCATGGGGAGGGTCGCTCCTTGTCGGTGGTACGGGTGACGTGCGAAGGCCGTGGTGGGGGTGGGCGGGCCCGGGTCAGGTGCGGGCCTCGCGGAGCCGGTCCAGGGCCCGTTCGGGGGTGCCGTGGGCGAGGATCATCGCGTGGACCCAGCGCTCGATTCCGAAGGCGACGCAGGCGCTGTACGCCGGGCCCGCCGAGCCCGCGCGGATGCCGAGGCGCTCGCCGAAGAAGTTGCGGTGCCGGTTCACGGAGGCGATGGCGGTGCCGTCGGGGGCGGAGAATTCGTGTTTGACGGGGTCCAGGGCCATCAGCCGGGCCCGGGAGCCGCCCTTGTCGTAGAACGGGTCGTCGGCCACCGCCCGGGTCAGGTCCAGGCCGAGGCGTGCGGCGGCTTCCAGGACGAACGCGGCTCCCTGTTCCAGGTGTTCTACGGCGCCCTGTGGGGTGCCGAGGTACAGGACCTCGCGCATGTGGAAGCCCCACAGGCGGCGCAGTCCGTCGTAGTGGGTCTCGTTGCGGAAGCAGCGGCCGGCGGCGGACAGCCGCAGGCCCGCCTCGCCGACGTCCCTGCCCTCCAGCGAGAGCAGCAGTCCGTAGCAGGTGGCCGAGGGCAGCAGGTAGCCGGTCGGGCGCAGGGGCAACTCCTCGGGCGTCTCCCCGGCGGCCAGTCCGTCGAGGGCGTCCGGGGTGAAGCGCCCGGCCGAGACGCCGAGATGGGGGAAGTTCCGGAAGAAGTCGAGGCGTGCCAGCCCCTCCACGGACAGCAGCGGCGGACCGACGACCTCGGGCGCGGCCAGCCGTGCGGCCAGCCCGGTGAGCAGGTCGTCCAAGCCGTGCAGGAGGGCGGTGCGGACCGGGTCCAGCGTGATCAGGCCCGCGCCGGGACTCTTGAGGCCGCCGTCCGGCAGGGCCGTCGTGCTGGATGTGCTCATGGAAACCGCTCTCTGTGGGTCTGGCCGGACGGGCGGATCGATCGCGCCACGGAAGTCGTCGCGGTGGTGCCCGCTCCGCCTCGCGGAGGCGGACGCGGCTGACCGCTGCGGCGCGGGGTCACCGTTGACCGCGATGGGCGCGCAGCGGTGGAGAAGTCGGCTGATATCCCATCAAGGACCGGACTGCGCAGGGGGACAGTAAGCCGCTCGCGCGTCTATTGTCTAGACCAGATCTCGGCGGTGGCGGTTGCGTCCGGGCAGTGTCCGGAAGTCGTTGGCCGATTGAACTCCGCATATTGAGACAACACTTGACAGCGGTTATGGTCTAAACCAATTCTGCTGCTTGGCGTCGCCATCGCAACCGTGACGCCACGGATCGGACGTCCCGTTCCCGCGCCCTCCCCTGCCTGCCGCCCGCTGCCTGCCGTCTGCCCCGCGCCGGGGCCCGCCCCGCGCCGCCCGTCGGCCGAGGAACCGTCCCCCGCCCGCTTCTCCCGTTCTGGAGGGACCACATGACGACACCCGCTCCCCGCCGCCCCCACCCCCGGCTCCACCGCGCCGCCTCGGACCTGCCGTACTTCAGCGCCGACGGCGAGTCCTACCTCGCGCAGACCACCCTGCGGGAGCTGAAGAAGTCGCGGCCGCTGAGGGTGCTGTCCGAGGAGGACTTCGCCCACTGGCAGACCTACGGCTACGTCATCGTCCGGGAGGCCGTCCCGGCCGAGGCGGCGCGCCGCCTCCTGGACTTCACCTGGGAGTTCCAGGGCCTCGACCCGGACCGGCCCGACAGCTGGTACGAGGACCGGCCGATGCGCTCCGAGCTCGACCGGCAGCTGCACGTCTACGGCTTCGTGGAGGCGTACCACCACCAGCTGCTCTGGGACAACCGGCAGGCCCAGCGCGTCTACGACGCCTTCGTCGACGTGTGGGACTGCGAGGAACTGTGGGTCACCCAGGACCGGCTCAACCTCAACCCGCCGAACGTCGGGAACCGTGACCGCGCCCTGATCGAGCCCACGGACCGCGGCTTCGACATCGAGCTGCACTGGGACATCGACACCACGCTCGGCGTCCCGCCGCAGCGGGTGCAGGGCATCATCGCGCTCAACGAGACCCGGCCGGAGTCGGGCGGCTTCCAGTGCTGCCCGGAGCTGTTCCGGCGGTTCGAGGAGTGGAAGACCGGCCGGCCGGCCGACCGGGACCCGCTGCGCCCGGACGTGGACCGGACGGAGTACCCCGTCGTCCGCCCCGACCTGCACCCCGGCGACCTGCTGATCTGGAACGGCCTGCTCGCCCACGGCGTGGCGCGCAACGTCTCCCGCGACCAGGTGCGGGCGGTCCAGTACCTGTCGATGATGCCGGCCCTGGAGGAGCACGAGCGGCTGAGGCGCTCCCGCGTCGACGCCTGGCGGCACCTGCGGACCCCGCGCTGGAACCGGACCCTGGTCGGCGACCCCGTACGGCACGAGTCCGAGCGGTACCCCACGGCCACCCTGAACGCACTCGGCAGCCGCCTGCTCGGCCTCACCTCCTGGCACGACCCGGCCGCCGGGCCGGAGCCCGGGGCGGACACCGGGGCGGACACCGGGGCGGGCGCCGTCACCGACCAGAGCGGGGAGCCGGCGTGCGCCGTGTCTGTCTGACCCTCCCCACGAACCGCCCGTGCGCCGCGACCATCAGGGCCGTGGCCGAGGAGGCCGCCGACGGCGCCCGCCGGCACGGCGCCGAGGTGCACCTCCTCGTCCTCGACTCCTCCCCCGCCCCGGCCCTCGCCGACCACCGGGAGGCGGTGGCCGCGCTGCCTGCGGCTCCCGGGGTGGTGGTGCACCACTTCGACGAGGACGCGCAACGGGCCTTCCTGCGCGAGGTGATCGCCGCGTCCGGCGTCGCCGCGCCCGAGCACGTGCTCGGGCTGATGCTGCCCTCCCGGGTCTCCTACGGCGCCTGCACCAACCGCGCCTTCCTGATCGCGGAAGCCCTGGGCTGCGCGTCCGTGCACCGCCGGGACTCGGACAGCCGCTACCAGTACCTGGACGCGGAGCCGGTCTTTCCCCTGCACCACGAGCTGACGGCCCTCGGGCGGCGCGCCGCCGACGTCTCCGGGCTGGTGACGCGGAGCAGGCTCGACCCCGCGTGCGCGGAGCGGCCGGTGGCCCTGGTCGGCGGCTCCTTCGTCGGCGAGATGTCCGTGGACGTGGCGGAGATCCGCCGTCTCGACCCGTCCGTCTACGAGGAGGTCGTCGGCCTTTCGGTGCCGGCCGGCTACCCGGAGATCTGGCGTGGCAACCTGATCGCGCAGTCCTTCCGGGGCGCCGGGACCACCGCGTTCACCGGTGACCTCACCACCCTCACGAGCGTCAGCCCGACACGCGTGGACATGTGCAACATCGCCTTCGACCGCGAGGTCTACGGCCGGGTTCCACTGCCGCCCGCCACCGACACCATCGGCAGCGACTACTTCCTCATCCACCTGGTCCACGACGCGGGACTGCCGGGCGTCCTGCACAACCGGCACATCGTCAACTACCACACCAACGAACGCCGTTCCGACGCCGGCTTCCTCGCCTACCACCTACGGTTCGCGAAGTTCCTCCTCTCCGGTCCGCACTTCGACGCCGTGTACGCCGCCACCAGGCGGGCCGGTGACGCGCTGCTCGACGCGGAGGGACGGGTCCGCCCCGACGCCGTGGCCCGCTTCGTCCGGGACGGTGCCCGGGTGGACCGGTCCGGGGGCGCCGGACGGCTCGACGTACTCGACCGCTCGTACCGCAAGCTGGGCGGCCGGTACGCCACGGCGGCGGACCTGCTCGCAGCGCGCCGCGACGAACTCCTCGACGAGGTACGACAGGACATGGCCGACTTCGCCCTGCTCACCGACGCCTGGGCGCGGCTGGCCCGCGTCGCGCGGACGCACCACCACCGCCCGGGCCCACCGGCCCGGGAGCCGGCCGGGTGCACCGCGTGAGCCCCGCGACGCACCCGGGTCCGCCGGCCACCGCGACGCACACCCTCACCGTCTCGTACGCGGGCGGTACGCGGCGCCGGGGTCCCGTCACCATGGGGCAGGCCAACATGATCCGCTGCATGCTGCGGGACGAGCCCGACCACATCAACATCCACGCCGTATGGCCGGTACCCGGGGGGACGCGGACGGACGCGGTGGCCGACGCCCTGCGCGCCCTCGTCGTACGGCACGAGGCACTGCGTACGACCTTCCCCCACGCCCCGGGCAGCGCGCCCCGTGAACAGGTCGTGGCCTGCGGGGGCACGTTCACCGTCACCGTCCTCGACCACGCGGAACTCCCCGGCGATCCCGCCCCGTACGCCGAGTCGCTGGCGCGGCGGGCCCGGGCCGAAGGGTTCCGGCTGGACCGGGACTTCCCCCTGCGCATCACCCTGGTGGCACGTTCCGGCGCGCCCGCCTTCCTGGCCATCGCGGCGAGCCACGCCCTGACCGACGCCGGCGCCCTCGCGGTCCTGAAGGAGGAGTGGCTCGCCCTGCTCACCGGCGCGGAACTGCCCCCGCCGGCGTCGCTGACCCCACTCGGCCTGGCCGCCGAGGAGGCGACCCCGGCCGGTCTGCGCACGTCCGAGGCGTCGCTGCGGTACTGGGAGCGGATCATCCGTACCGGACCCCAGGCGATGTTCGCGGAGCCGGGCGCCGAGGGCACCGAGGTGCCCACGCCCCGGCTCACCCTCCGGTCGCGGCGGGCCGCCCACGCGCTGGCCCGCGTGGCCGCCCGCACCGGCGGTCTGCCGTCCACCGTGCTGCTGACCGCCTGGTGCGCGCTCATCGCGCACCGTACGGGGCAGAGCGCGTGCGTCGTCGCCGTGCCGACCTCCAACCGGTACCACCCCCGGCTCGCCCGCTCGGTCAACACCCTGTCGCAGGACGCCCTGCTCTGCCTGGACACGCGGGCGGCGACCTTCGACGCGCTGCTGAAGAAGGCCTGGGGGGCGGCCCTCAACGCCTACCGGCACAGCCGGTTCGACGCGCTCGGCCTGTGGGAGATGATCGGCCGGACCACCTTCGAGCGGGGCAGCCGGTTCGCGCGCGACGTCGTGTTCAACGACGTGAGTACGCTCCCGGCCGCCGGGGCCGCCACCGCCTTCGCCACGGCGACGGAGGCGGGGGAAGCCGACGCCGGGCCGGAGCCGGAGCTGAGCTGGGGCCCGGACCAGGTGCTGCCGACCCGCGCCCTGACCTTCGTCTACGCGATCGAACCGCTGCTGCACCTCAGCCTGTGGGCCGACCCGGCGCTGTTCACGCGCGAGGAGGCGGAGGGCTTCCTCACCGGTCTGGTCCGGCTGCTGGAGGCGGCCGCCGCGGGGGACGTGCCGCTCCCGTCGCTCACCGAGGTGACGGGGGTCCGGCCGGTCGAACGCGGTCCGCTGTGGAACCGGGTGGACGGCTGCTGGACGTCGCCGCCGCTCGTGGCGGCGGCCCTGAGCGACGCCCTCGGGGGTCTTCCCGTACACGTCGGCGTGGACGCCCCGCCCGGCGGCGATCCGGCGGAAGCCGCCGCCTTGACGGCGTACGTCGCCACCGGCGACACCCCGCTCACCCCGGCGCGGGCGCACTCCGCGCTGATGGACGCGCTCCCCGGCCGCCCCGGCGTACTGGCCCCGCGCCGTTACGTGATCGTCCGGCACCCGCCGGCGGAGGCGGACCGGAGCAGCGCGTGGCTCCGTCAACAGGTACTCAGCGAAGGGACCGGCCGGGCTCCGGCGGATGTGACATGACGATGGACGAGGTAGCGGACGAGGCAGCCGCACCACCCGCGCCGAGCGCCCCGCCCAGCCCCTGGCGGTCGAGCCGCTTCCGGCTGTTCTTCACCGCGCGCAGCGCCTCGCTGCTCGCCGACGGCATGCTGATGGTGTCGCTGACGACCGCCGTGCTGGGGGCGGGCTACGGCGCCGCCGGCGTGGGCTACGCGCTGGCCGCGTGGATGGCGCCGATCGTGCTGCTCGTGCTGTTCGGCGGCGTGCTCGCCGACCGGTTCACCCCGCAGGTGATGATGGTCGGCGCGGACGTCGTGCGCATGGTGGCCATGCTCGCGCTCGCGGTGCTGCTCATCGGCTCCGACGTACGGCTGTGGCACGTCATGGCGCTGCTGGCGGTCAGCGGCGCCGCCACCGCGATGTTCCAGCCGGGCCTGGCGAGCCTGGTGCCACAGGTCGCCGAGGACATCCAGCGGGCCAACGCGCTGCTGCGGATCTCCGAGGCCATCTGCACCCTGCTCGGTCCCGGGGTCGCCGGACTGCTCGTCGCCTACGGGAACGTCGCGGCGTCGTTCGTGGTCATCGCGGCGGCCTACGCGCTGAGCGCGCTGGGCCTGGCGCCCTTGCGCAAGCTCGGCACCGCCCGGGACGGGGGCGACGACCCGATGTGGCAGCGGCTCACGACGGGCTGGCACGAGTTCCGGTCCCGTTCCTGGCTGTGGGGGGTCATCTCCGTCTGGGCGGTGTACGGCCTCTTCGTCTTCGGCCCGGCCCTGCCCCTGGGCGCGACGCTGCTCACCGAACAGCACGGGGCCGGCGGGTACGGCTGGATCGTTTCTGCCGACGGCGCCGGGACGATCATCGGCGGCCTGCTGGGGATGCGGGTCCGGCCGGGACGCCCGCTCGTGGCGGGGGCCTGCGCGATGTTCTTCTTCGCCCTCAATCCGCTGGCTCCCGCACTCGGCTGGTCCTTCGCGGTGACGGCCCTGACCGGGGTGGTGGCCGGGTGCGGGTTCGCGTTCTGGGGCGTCATGTGGGCGACGAGCGTGCAGTCCCACATCCCCCTGGCCGTCCTGAGCCGCGTCTCGGCCTACGACGTGGCCGGGTCCATCATGGTCATCCCGCTGGGCCGCGCCCTGGCCGGGCCGGCGGCCGATGCCTATGGTGCGGACCGGGTGCTGCTGTTCTCCTCGGTCGTGGGCGTCGTCTGCATCGGCGTGATGCTCTGCGTCCCGGCGATCCGCGCCCTGGGCCGCGTCCCCGAGGGGAGTCCGGCGCCGGCGTCCGTCCCGAGCACCTGACACGGAGGGCGCGCGGTCCGCTCCTCGCGGCCGGGCGCCCTCGCGTTTGTCGGCGCCTCCCCGTTCCGGGCACCCGGCCCGGTCCGTATTCTTGTCCCTACGCAGCTGTCGGGGCTGTGACCAGGCCTGACAGACGGGATGCGGCCGACGATGAGCGAAGCGGACAGCGCTAGTGATGAGCGCATCGACATCGAGCGCGGGGAGCACGTCGTCATCGTCCGCCCGCACGGCGAGCTGGACGCCGCCCGCGCTCCCGCACTGCGCGGCATCCTGCTCGGCGTGCTCGCCGACCGTCCCGGTACGGATCTCGTCATCGACCTCCAGCACCTCACCTTCTGCGATTCCTCCGGCCTGAACGCCCTGCTGATCGCCCGTACCCAAGCGGAGAAGACGGGCAGGCCCCTCTACCTCGCCGCCCCCACCGAGCCGGTCGCCCGTCTCCTGGCCATGACCGGCACCACCCCGCTCTTCTCCATCGACCCGGCCCCGCCGCTCCTGTAGCCGGGTTCCGTCGCGGCCGAGCGTCCGCCGCCGCTACGTCTCGCGACGGCGGAAGGCGGTGCGGTAGGCGCTCGGGCGGTGGCCGGTGTGGCGGGCGAAGAGGGCGGCGAAGGTGCCGGGGTCCTGGTAGCCGACGGCCGCGGCGACGGCGGCCACGGTCCGGTCGGTGGTCTCCAGCAGATGGCGCGCGCGGCGGACCCGCGAGGCCTGGAGGTGCGCGAGCGGGCTGCGTCCGGTCTCCTCGGCGAAGCGGCGCAGCAGCGTGCGGGTGCTGACCCCGAAGGCGTCCGCCAGTGCGGCGAGGTCGTACCGTCCGGCGAGGTCCTGGTCGAGGCGGCGCATGACCCGCTGGGTGAACTCCCGGCCGGGCTGCGGCAGGAGCAGCGGGTCCACGTACGGGGTCTGCGAGGTCCGGGCGTCGTCGACGAGCGCCAGCCGGGCGGTGGTCCGGGCCACGTCGGCGCCGTCGTGCCGGCGGATCAGGTCCAGCGCGAAGTCGTACATGGCGCTGAAGGCGGCCGTGGTGGTCACCCCGGAGTCGGTGACGACCAGCTGCTGGGGACATACGTCGGCGGCCGGGCAGCGCCTGGCCAGTTCGCCGGCGTAGAGCCAGGAGGTGGTGGCGCGGCGCCGGTCGAGGAGCCCGGCCTCGGCGAGCAGGAACGCGCCGACGCAGAGGGAGACGACGGCGGTGCCGGTGGCGGCCTGCGCGCGGACCGCCGCGATCTCGGGGGCCAGGCGGGCGAGGCGCGCGTCGAGGTCCGTACCCGGGCGCAGCTCGAAGCCGGGGACCACGAGGACGTCGACCGCGTGCGGGGGACGTACGTCCAGGCTCGCGCCGCCGGAGGCGGTGACCCGGCGGCGGGGCGAGAGGACCGACACGCGGTAGCCGGGCGCGTCCGGTCCGGCGACGTGCCCGGCCATGGTCAACAGGTCGGGGACACCGAAGACCTCGGACGCGAAGCAGCCCGGGTACGCCAGGATCCCGATCCGCAGCGCGCCCGGCCCGGCGACACCCGGACCGTCCTGCCCCTGGCCATACCCCTGCGCCTCCGCCATTGTTTTCCGCCCCCCTGAGGTGTCCCGCGCATGCCGAGCGCGCAGGGCCCGTCTCCCCGTCGTGCGTGGCGAGATTACCCCCGGTCCCGGCGATCCCGCCCCTCCCCCTCCGCCCGGCGTCGGGCGGAGGGTGGCTCCATGAGCGACGACGATCCGATCAGCGACTTCATCCGCCGGGGCGTGACCGTGGAGGGGGTGGAGAAGACGGTGTACGTGGCCGGGGCCGGGCCCGCGGTGGTGGTGCTGCCCGAGATGCCCGGCATCAGTCCCGATGTCCTGCGACTCGCGCGCTGGGTGCGCGACGCGGGCTTCACCGTCCATGTGCCCTCCCTGTTCGGGACGGACGGCGCCTTACCCACAGCCGAGGGCGGCCGGGAGGTCGTCCGCCGCGCCTGTGTGAGCGCCGAGTTCCGCGCCTTCGCAGGGGGCGGCACGAGCCCGGTCACGGCCTGGCTGCGCGGCCTGGCGCGCCAGGCGCACGCCGAGTGCGGCGGGCCCGGCGTGGGCGCGATCGGTTTGTGCTTCACCGGCAACTTCGCCCTCACCATGGCCCTGGAGCCGGCGGTGATCGCCCCGGTGGTCAACCACCCGTCGCTACCGCTCGACGACCCCGGCGGCCTCGAACTCGACGCGGAGGACGGGCGTGCGGTGCGCGAGCGGCTCGACCGCGACGGGCTCACCGTCCTCGCCTACCGCTTCGAGGGCGACCGCTGGTGCACGGGGCAGCGCTTCGCCGCGTACCGCGCGCTGCTCGGCGACGCCTTCGACGGGCGGGTGCTGCCGGACAGCGCCGCCCACCCGGCCCCGCCGCCCTTCTTCGCCGACCTGGTCGGCACGCCGCACAGCGTGGTCACCGCCCACCTGGTCGACCGGGCCGGCCACCCCACGGTCCGGGCCCGCGACGAGATCCTCGCCTTCCTCACCGCCCGGCTGCTCCCGTACGGGTCCGGTACGCGCCCGGGGTGACGCCCTCCCAGCGGGTGAAGGCGCGGACCAGGGCGGTGGCTCCGCTCAGGCCGACGAGGGGGGCGATCCGGTCGAGCGGCAGATCCGTGGTCTCCAGCAGGCGGCGGGCCCGGCGGTGCCGGGCGGCGTCCAGAAGGGCGCGCCAGGAGGTGCCCTCCTCCTGGAGGGCGCGGCGCAGGCTGCGGGGGCTCAGGTGGACGCCCTTGCCCGCGTCGGCGGGGCCGGTGCCGTCGAGCGGGGCGTGGTCCAGCCACCGCCGGACGGCAGCACGCAGGTGGTCGGGCGCGGCCTCGACGGGAACCTCTACCACAACGTCCAGTCGGCGAACGGGGCGTGGCAGGGCTGGAAGCCGGTGGCGGGGGTCGGGAAGGCCGCGGCCTTCGGCGGTCCCGAGTTCGCGATCACCGGGTTGCCCGACGGTTCGGCCCAGTTGATGGCCGTGGGCAACGACGGTTACGCGTACCACAACGTCCGCCGGGCGGACGGGTCGTGGCACGGGTGGTCGGCGGTGGCGGGTGACGGCGGCACCGGGCTCCTGCGGATCACGAAGGTGTCGGCGGCGGGCATGCCCGACGGGTCGGCCCGGTTCCTGGTCTTCGGGGAGGACGGCCGGATGCGGCTGGGCACGCGCCGGGCGGACGGCTCCTGGAGCGGCTGGGCGGTGGTCGCGGGCGTCGGCGCACCCGACTTCCGGGGGTCCGCCCTGGCCATCGCCGCGCTGCCGGGCGGTGACGGCCAGATCGCGGCGATCGGCCTCGACGGCAACGTCTGGCACACGGTCCTGCGCGCGGACGGTACGCGGCAGGGCTGGAGCGGGCCGCCCGGGGTGTCCACGCCCCGGATGGGCGCGAGCGCGATCGCCCTCACCGGTATGCCGAACGGGGAGAGCCGGCTGCTCGCCGTCGGCCTGGACGGCAACGTCTGGGACACCGTCCGCGACCGCGGCGGTGTCTGGGCGCCCTTCCGTCCGGTCCCGGGACCGCAGCGGCCGGGGGCCGACGGCGGGAGCTTCCCGGGCGACCAGGTCGCCCTCGCCGGCCTGCCCGACGGGTCGGCCCGGGTCCTGGTGACCACGCGCTGACGGGGGTGGGGTGAGCGGGCGCGGCAGGCGGCGCCCGCTCACCTCTGTTTCGCCCGGCCGGCGGCGCCCCGCGTATCAGGGGGTGATGACGAGCTTCCCCCGGACGTGGCCGTCGAGCAGCGCGGTGCGGGCCTCGTCGATGGAGGCGAGCGGGAAGGTGCGGGTCTCGGCGACGCGCAGGGCGCCGGCGGTCACCGCGGTGGCGAGGCGGGTCATATCGCCGCCGGCGGGCTGGTAGGAGAAGTTCACCGCCCTGACCCCCTCGGCGGCCAGCGCGTCGGGGTCGGCGGCGAAGACGGTGCTGAGCAGCCGGCCGCCGTCGCGCAGCAGCGGTGCGATCCGGGTGGAGACGGTTTCGGCGTCGTCCACGAGGTCGATGACGGCGTCGATGCCCTCGGGGTGGGCGGAGCGGACCGCGTCGGCGACATCGGTGGTGTGGTGGTCGATGACCTCGTCGGCACCCAGGGAACGGGCGTAGTCGTGGTCCGTGCCGGCCGCGACGGCGATGACGTGGGCGCCGTGGCCGGCTGCCATCTGGAGCACGTAGGAGCCGACGCCGCCGGTCGCGCCGACCACCAGGAGCCGTTCGCCCTCGGTCAGGCCGAGCCAGTCCACCGCGCTCTGCGCGGTCCCGCCGGTCATCGGCAGTGCGGCGGCGGCCACCGGATCCAGGCCTTCGGGGCGCGGCGCGAGGGCCGCGTGCCGGGGGGCGGTCATGTAGGCGGCGAAGGAGCCGTGGGCGAAGGTGCGCGGCCACACCAGTCCGAACACCTCGTCACCCACCGCGAAGTCGGCGCCCTCACCGGCCGCGGTGACGGCGCCGGCCACGTCGAACCCCAGGGTCAGGGGGAAGGAGAACTCCGCTCCCGAACGGGCCAGCTGCCCTGCGGCCGTCTTGAAGTCGAGGGGGTTCATCCCGGCGGCACGCACCTTGATCTGCACCTCGCCCGGCGCGGGGTCCGGTACGGGGAGCTCCCGGAGGGTGGGGGTGTCGCCGAAGGCGTCGATGGCATAAGCGCGCATGGGGGAAGACCTTTCGAGAACGACCGCCTGCCCGACGGCGGGGGCGGGCGCCCGAGCGGACTCCCGCCTGATCCGCCAAGGATCATCACCCGCGACCGCCCGAGCCCCCCGCCCGCACGCCCCCGACCCCCCAGGACCGACCCGAATGGCGTACGCGCCACCACCGCTGCCGTCGGCGGCGCCCCCGGGACCCCTCGGGGTCAGACGCGGTCGGCCGCGATCAGGACGTACTGGAAGGAGCCGTCCCGGTAGGAGTTGATGAAGGCCTCTTCGATGCCGGTGACCAGGGAGGACGTGGCCCGGAGCTGCCAGTACGGCAGTGTCTCGGGCGTCAGGTCGATGACGGTCTGCGGGACGAGGCGGTTGTCGGCCATCGCCCGCATGTACTCCCGGCGGGAGTGGATGTTGCACTCGAAGTGCGCGTTGATCTGCGAGACCCACTTGGAGGGCTGGCCGTAACGGGGGTTCCAGCAGCCGGTGATGGTCACGTAGCGGCCGCCGACCGCGAGGACGCGGGAGTGCTCGGCGAACAGGTCGTGCAGGTCGACGTACATGCTCGACTCGTTGTTCCACGAGGCGGCGGCCGAGCCCGTCTCGAAGGGCATGTCGAGCATGTTGCAGACGCGGGCCCGGACCGAGCCGTCGATGCCGAGCTCGCGGGCGCGCCCGTTGGCGAACTCGGCCTGCTTGGCGGAGAGCGTGACGCCCTCGACCTTGCAGCCGAACCGCTGGTGGGCCATGACCATCGAGCCGCCACGGCCGCAGCCGGCGTCCACGAGGGTGTCGCCCGGCCCGATGTCGCCGAGGTGGTTCAGCAGGACCTCGGCCTGCGCCGACTCCAGGCGGTGGAGTTCGGCGACCAGCCGCTCGGGGTAGCCGCTGTCGGAGGCGTCGCCGAGGGCGGCGTGGTCGATGTCGCCGATCCCGTAATGGTGGTGGTAGAGGCCGTCCACGTCGCCGAGGCGCAGGTTCACCGGCCGGGCCTCGTGGTCCCAGTAACGGGCGATGTCGCCCTGGTAGGGGGTCGCCGGGCCCGGGATGAACGCGGAGGCCGGGGCGGAGGTGGCGGTCATGGTCATTTCGGTGCTGGTCACAGGGGGTCCGTCCTTACCAGAAGTCGGGCAGGCTGTAGCGATAGGTGTTGGTCTGGTGCCAGTAGTGGTTGCCGTCGACCCATACGGCCACGCCCCGCAGGAAGCGCAGCACGGCCGGGACGGGGCAGGCGGCGGCCAGGTCGGCGGCCGCCGTCTCGAAGGCGTGCATGAGGTCGTTGTGGACCTCGACCGCCTTGAGGTAGGCGTCGCGAACGGAGCGGTCTTCGCGTTCGGCGATCACCACGGGAAGGTTCAAGTGCCGTCCGGGGGTGGCGAGTTCCTTGGTGTATGAGTACAGGTCGTTGACGATGGTGGTGGCGTTCCCGGCGAGCGCGATGACCCGCTGCATGGCGGGCTGGGCGTGCAGGTCCGCCGGCAGTTCGTAGCCGCCGACCGTGTCGGTGATGGTCGGGCACGGGCGGAAGTTGTTGAACTGCCGCATCGCGAGGTATTCCCACACCTCCGGGACGTGGTCCGTCTCGGCCCAGGCTGCCTCGGCGAGGTACCCGAGGTGCAGGCGGGCCATGTCGTGCCGGTACCGGTCGGACTGGGAGGGGCTCGCCGCCCGGACGAAGTACTCCATGGCCGATCGGTAGGCGCGCCGGGGGGCGTCGGAGTGCAGGGACGCCGCCCACGCGGGGTGGTATTCCGCCGTCGTGTGGAGCGGGTCGAGGGCGGTGTGCGCCAGCAGCAGCCGGCCGCCGAGCCCGACCGGCGATCCCCCGTGGTCCTCGCAGTAGACGTCGTCGAGGGCGTTCTCGGCCGCCATCAGCCGGGTGGCGATCATGAGGTGGTCGACGGTGGGCGCGTCCGGATGGCAGGCGACCATGTAGCGGCCCAGCGAGAACCCGTCGAACTGGTCCTCCCAGTCCGGGGGGAACAGCTCGACCTCCTCCACCGCCCAGGTCTTGACCCTGCGGCCGACCTCCTCCACCCGTACGGGGTCCGGTTCCGGGACGGGGTGGTGGTAGAGCCCGGGAATCGGGTTGCCGGGAGCCGGTTCCGGCGGCTCGGTGGCGCTCTCCGGGGGCCCGGCCGCGGGGTCCGGCGGTACGGGCTGCTCCGCGCGCGGGGTCAGCCGCAGCCCCGCCGTGCCCGGGCCGCTGGGGCCGCGCAGGAGGCGTTCGAGGGCGGGGCCGGACGTACGGGCCCCGGCGGCGTCCTCCCGTACGGCGTCCGGGACCGGGCCGCCGCCCGCGCCGGGCGGTGTGGGGCGGGGGCCGGGGAGGGTTCCCGTAGCGGGGAGGGCGAAAGAGGGCGCCGGGGAGGCGGCGGCGGAGAGGCTCGGCTGCAGGGGGGAAGGCCCGGGGTCGGGCATCCGTGGCTCCTTGGCGGGGTGGTGGATGGTCCGGGTCCGGTCGTCGTCCGCTAGTCGCGCCTGCGGCCGATCTGTACGTTCTCCAGCACGCCGAGCGCGTCGGGCACGAGGACGGCGGCGGAGAAGTAGGTGGTGACCAGGTAGGAGACGATCGACCGCTCGTCGATGCCCATAAAGCGCACGGACAGGCCCGGCTCGTACTCCTCCGGCAGTCCGGTCTGGCGCAGGCCGATGACGCCCTGGTTGTCCTCGCCGGTGCGCATCACCAGGATCGAGGTGGTGTTCTCCTTGCTGATGGGGATCTTGCCGCACGGCAGGATCGGCACCCCGCGCCAGGCCGGGACCTGCTGGCCGCCGAGGTCGACGTGGTCCGGGTAGAGCCCGCGGGCGTTGAACTCGCGCCCCATCGCCGCGATCGCCTTGGGGTGGGCCAGGAAGTACTTGGACCCGCGGCGGCGGCAGAGCAGCTCGTCGAGGTCGTCCGGGGTGGGCGGGCCGGAGTGGGTCTGGATGCGCTGCTTGAAGGCGGCGTTGTGGAGCAGGCCGAACTCCCGGTTGTTGACGAGCTCGTACTCCTGGCGTTCGCGCAGCGCCTGGATGACCAGCCGGAGTTGCTCCTCGGTCTGGTTCATCGGGTCGTTGTAGAGGTCGCCGACCCGGGTGTGGACCCGCAGGACGGTCTGGGCGAGGGAGAGTTCGTACTCGCGCGGGTTGGCCTCGTAGTCGACGAAGGTGCCGGGCAGCTCGGGCTCGCCGCTGTGGCCGGCCGACATCGCGATCTCGGCTTCGCCGTGACGGTTCTGCCGCTGGAGCGGGAGCGAGCTGAAGTGCCGTACGTGGGCCCGCAGACCCGGCGCCGAGGACAGCACGGAGTCGAAGTCGGCGCGGGACAGGGTGAGCAGGGTCCCGGAGGTCTCGGCGGTGGCCGTGTACTCCCACCGGGCGTCGGCGTCCAGGAGGGCCTGCTCGCCGAAGTGTTCGCCGTCGGCGAGTACGGCGACGGCCAGCTCGTCGCCGTACTTGCCGGGGGAGGTCTGGCTGACGCGGCCGTGGGCGATCAGGTGGATGCGGTCGGCGGGAGCGCCGTGCTCGGCCAGGACCTCACCGGCGCGGAAGTCGTGCTGGACGCAGCGGCCGGCAAGGGCGGTGAGCACGTCGACGTCGTCGAAGCCGCGCAGCAGGGCGAGTTCGCCGAGCTCGCGGGGGATCACCCGGACCTGGGCGCCGTCCTGCACGAACTCGACCCGGCCGTCGCCGACGGTGTAGGTGAGCCGGCGGTTCACCCGGTACGTACCGCCCTTGGTCTCCACCCACGGCAGCACCCGCAGCAGCCACCGGGAGGAGATCTCCTGCATCTGCGGGGCGGACTTGGTCGTGGTGGCGAGGTTGCGCGCCGCCGCCGTACCGAGGCTGGTCTGCCGGGCCGGATCCGTCTGGTCCAACTGCGGCTCGGGGCTGGTGTCCACGGTCATCGGGCGGGCTCTCCTTCGTCAGGGTGGCGGTCGGCGGGGGCGCGGGTCATCCGGCGCGCGAAGAATCCAAGGGAGTCGGATATCCGGGCAATCCCGCCAGATCCACGAGCACAGTACGGCGGGGGCGAGCGCTCACCCCCGGTGATCCGGGAGCATTACCTCAATGCGGTGACCTTGCCCGGCGGGGTGTTTGGGGCTCACCCCAGCCACATTCCGGCCAGCTCGAACACGCTTCCCCGCCCGCGGCCGGGGGGCGCTCCGGCCACCCGGCCTCCTCACCGCCGACTCCCGAAACGCGGTCGACGGGCGCGCGGTGCCGTCTGATCAGCGTGAGCGTGCTCGGCCTGTGGATTGCCGTACCGCGGTCAGGAAGCGGCGTACCGTTTCCAGTTCGGATGGCTCGAAGTCTTCCGCCGCCGCCATCACCTCGGTGATCACCGGGCCGAAGAAGGCCCAGCCGAGGGCGGTGGCCTTGTCCTCCACCTCCAGGAGCACCCGGCGTCGGTCGGTGGTGTCCTTGGCGCGCCGGACCAGGCCGAGCCGCTCCAGGCGGTCCACGAGGGCGGTGGTGCCGGCGGAGTTCAGGCGGAGCTGCGCGCCGAGCCACCCGGGGGTGGCACGGGTGCCGGACCGTGCCGCGTCCAGCAGGTGGATCAGCGCGCGCACATCGGTGGGGTGCAGCCCGTGCCGGGCGGCGAACTCGGCGCCGAGCAGGTCGAATTCCACGGTGACCGCACGTAGCAGGTGAACCAGCCGCATCGCCGGGCTCTGCTCGTCTTCCATGCGCGCTCCCTCAGGCTTCCGCGTAATATCTCGCTCAGCGAGATTATCGTTCAGCGAGAGGAATCGCCCGCATGTCGCTGCCGCCGTCCGCCTTCGACCTCGCCTACGAGGAACTGCGCGCCCGCTGGCCCGCGTCCACCCAGGAGCGCGATATCGCCACGCCGTACGGCCGCACCCGCGTCCATGTGTACGGGCCGGCGGACGGCACCCCGCTGGTACTGCTTCCCGGCGGCGGCGCCACCGGACTGGTGTGGTTCGCCAACGCGGCGGCGCTCGGCGGGCGCTACCGCGTCCACGCGGTCGATCTGCTGGGCGACGCCGGGCGCACCGAGCGCCGGGGCACGCCGTTGCGGGGCGCCGACGACCTCATGGCCTGGCTCGACGCGCTGCTCGACGGGCTCGGGCTCGACCGCACGCTCCTGTGCGGGCACTCGTACGGGGCCTGGCTGGCCGCCCGGTACGCGCTGCACGCCCCGCGTCGGGTCGACCGCCTCGCCCTCCTCGACCCCACGCGGGTCTTCGCCGGGTTCCGCCCCGGGTACCTGCTGCGCGCACTGCCCACCCTGATCCGCCCGGACGAGGCCCGCGCCCGCGCCTTCCTGGACTGGGAGACGGCGGGCACCCGCCCGGACGAGGCGTGGCGGCGGCTGTACGCGCTGGCCGGCAGCGTTCCCGGCCGCAAGCTCATAGCGGGTGGCCGCCCCCGGGTCGCGGATCTGCGCATGCCGGTTCTGGTCCTCGTCGCGGAGCGCAGCCACGCCCACGATGCCGTCAAGGTCGCCGACAGCGCCCGGCGGACGCTCGCGCGGGGCGAGGTGGCGCTGGTTCCCGGCGCCACCCACCACTCCCTGCCGCTCACCGCGCCGCAGTGGCTCAACGGCCGGCTGATGCAGTTCCTGGGCTGCGGCGCCGCCGCCCGCCAGCGCGGGTCAGACGCGACGCCAGCAGGCCATCGCCCAGGAGAAGACGCCGAACAGCACGAGCCCGGCGGCGATCACCGCAAGGAGCCAGGGGCCCGCCGGGGTCCCGGTGAAGGTGCGGAGGGTGTCGTCGACGCCCTTCGCCTTGGCCGGGTCGTAGCTCACCGCGGCGTGCACGACGAAGGCGCCGGCCGCGGCGAAGACGGCGCCGCGTGCCAGACCGCCCGCGACCCCGAGGACCTCGACCGCTTTGCAGACCCACGGGGGCTGCCCGCCCATCGCCAGGTGCTTGCGGAAGGTGCGACGGGCCGCCTGTACGGCGATCACGACACCGCCGATGGCGATCCCCGCCCCGACCGCCCCCACCCACCACGGGCCGCCGGGTACGTCGAGCGCCCGGGCCGTCACGTCGCGCGACTGCTCGTCACCGGACTGGCCGCCCCCGGAGCCGGCGGCGAAGGACAGTACGGAGTAGGCGCCGACGCCGTAGAACACGGCCCGGGCCGCCGAGGCCAGTCGTTTGCCCGCCTTGTCCCCGTCGGGGCCGGCCGCGCCGAGTATCGCCTCCGAGAGCCGCCACAGCGTCATGCACACCAGGCCGATGCCGACGGCCCACACGAGGACGTTGCCGAAGGGCTTGTCCGCCAGTTGCTGGAGAGCCCCCGTACGGTCCGCCTCCTCGCCGCCCTCGCTCTCGCCGAAGGCCACGCGCACCGCGATCACCCCGGTGAGTACGTACAGCAGACCCCGGGTCGCCAGCCCGCACTTGGCCACCACCCCCCGGGCCGCGCCCCCCTTGGAGGCGGACCTTATGCCTTCACGTGCCGCTCTGCCTGCCGTCATGCCCCGCCACTACCCCCCGCCCCCCACTCCATGCCCGCCCTGCCACGGGCATGACAAGGGGCCGACAGGCGGGTACGCGAAGACGCCCGGCCGGGATGGTCACGGCGGGCGTCTCGCGTATGCGTATGTGTGTGTGCCGGTGTTTTAGTACCAGTGGTGGGACTGCCAGAAGTTCCAGGCGCCGACGGGG